>JBGTHX010000273.1:0-13449 GCA_041746055.1 Lewinella sp.
CCAACTGCGCCGGTGATGATCGTAGACCGAATAGGCCTTGCCTTCGTACTCAAACTTGGAGGCTGGCTCATGGTCAACCTCAATGTGTAAAATTCGCTTACCCTGCTCAAGCTGAAAGCTGACTTCGCGAATGAACCAAGGTCTGCTCAATCCAAGAGCCGTAGTGAAAATCGGTAGCTCGTTGTCCATGGCTCAAAATACGCGACCCACTATATTTGACGAAGAACCCGTTTGATCAGCATCAGGCTTCCGAAGAGTGCCAGCATCACCAGGTTCCAGACCGTATGGCTGAGCATATATCCGCCCCCCCCCTCCTCGCTGAGCAGGGTGAACGCCCGGGTCACGAATATGGACAGGAAATACACCGTGAACAGCCCCCAGAGGTAATAGCTGTTGCCCGCGTAGAACGTCCTCATGTTCATTCCTCCCTCCGGTACATCGTCGGGCAGGGCGGCGGCATTGATCAGGAACAACAGGATCAGCTGGATTGCCAGCGGGAGGAAGCCCGTCAGGGTATAGTAAAAGGTGGACTCCTGCACGCTGAAGAACATCCACCAGATGTCCAGTACGGCCACCAGGGCGATGAAGGCCGACAGCAGGGCGAGCCAGTCCCAGGTGACACGGTGCCGCGCCCGCAGCAGGCGGTTAAAGCTCACCGCCAGATCGGCGATGGACAGGCCCACGAGCACGGACACCAGGGGCAGGATGTATTCGAAGGGCGTCATATTGTGAACTCTACTTGGCCGGCGCGCTCAGCGTGTGCACGTCCGCGATAAGCTGGTCGATCGCCGCCTTATCCAGCCCGTTGTAAACGCCCCGGATACGGCGTTGCTGGTCCACCAGAACAAAATTCTCCGTGTGAATGAAATCATACGGTGCCTTGTCCAGGCCCAGGTCCTCCTCCACGAAGTAGTCCTTTCTGCCCAGGGCGTAGATATCGTCCCGGTCTCCGGTCAGCAGGTGCCACTTGCCGCTGATTACCCCCTTTTCAGTGGCGTAGTCCATCAGCACGGCTACACTGTCGCGTTCGGGCGTGACCGAATGGGAGAGCAGCAGCACCCCGTTGTCGTCCGCGAAAGCGTCCTGCAACAAGGCCATATTTCCCGTCATCTTCGGACAGATACCCGGACAGGCGGTGAAGAAGAAGTCCGCCACGAAGACCTTCCCGTCGACCGTCCGCTCGGTGATCGTGTCGCCCAGCTGGTTGATCAGGGAGAAGGACGGGATTTTGTGAAAGGTATCCGGCACCGCTGCCTCGTCCATCCACTGGGGGGTGAAGGTGGCTTCCCCGTAGTAGGGTAGCTGCCGGATGGGGACGGCAGTGGTGCTCTCTCCAACCCCATTCGACTGGCAACCCATGCCACAGAGGAGCAGCGCGGTAGCGGCTAATAAGGCAAGGCCGTATATGTGTATCCGTTTCATTTTCAGTTGGTTTGTTTGGTTTCCAGCTTATCCGCCTGTAGTACTACCCGGCCGTCACTGACTTCATAGCAGGTTTTGGACTTTTGCAGTCCGTAGCGGGTGCCGTCCTTGACGACAAAATTCCGGTACAGGCTGCCATTGTCCCGCCAGGCCTGCTGCAGGCCGTCCAGGCGGTCGTCGTGGTAGGTGTAGGCCTCGGCCGGGTCGCCGTTGGCGTACCACGTCCGGTGGGTGCCCTCCTTCTTCTGTTCCTGGTAGTGGTATTCGAATTTCCGGTTCCCGCTCCCTTCCCAGTAGCCGGTGTGTGTCCCGGTGGCTAAGCCGTTTCTATAGGTCCGGACTTCGTAGGGCTGGCCGCTGGCGTAGTAACTGCGGTAGGCACCGTGCAGGCGCCCCTCCAGCACGGTGCTGTAGGTTTGGATGTCGAACCCCTCCAGGACTTGGTGGACCACCCCGGAAAAGGCCTCGGAGTCGTATAGGTAGGTTCCGTTTGTGTAGGCCAGGCGGGCATCCGTATAGGCTACGGTATCCACCGCTATCTCGTTGGGAGACGCGGAGTAGGGAGTGGCACCGGACTTCATGAAGCCTCCGATTGCCAGCAGGAACAGGCAGGCTACTATCCGGATGGTCAGGCTTTCCATAATGACGGTATTCGTAAGTGATAAACTTCTGGTACCATCACTGCGTAAAAGTGCCCTTGGTGCCGTAGTAAGCCCCGGACTTGATCACGTAGAGCCCCGACGTGGAGTACAGGTCATTACTAACGTGGTAGTGGTAGATCGTATCGGAGAAGTCGGCGGTGGTGCCGATGTGCCCGCCGTTGTCGTCCAGGTCGCCCGGGTAAGTGCCGTCCGAGTCTTTTCGGCCATATATGGGGAAGCCGTCGCGGAGAAAGCCGATCAATTGGTCGTCGTCCGTGGTGAGGTAATCGCCCTCGCAGTGATAATGATAATCCTCCCGCGGCCCGGGGTGGGCACCGGCGGCATCGAAGGTGCCCCAGGCATTCTCCGATAGCTCACCGCCCCCCTCGTAGTCGTTGTAGATCGGTACGCCGTTCAGGGCCATACCGACCGGCCCCAATTCGGTCTGTTCCTTGGTGACGGCTTCGGCGGGGTAGGCGGGAATGGTCATCACGTAGTTGAAGCCGATCATCGTCGTATTCATGTTGGCGTGATTGGTGCCGGGGAAGTCCTCGTACATCTCGTGGCCTTCGCCCCAGTACGGACTTTTGTGGTCGGGCAGACCGGTGCTGCTGATCGAGATATTATCCCCGTCGACCTGCACGCTCACCCCGTCCGTGTAAGTGTTCCGGAAGCTGGCCTGCACCACCGTGGTGATGTCGACATTTCCCCCGGGAATCTCGCTGAAGTCATCGGTCCCGTCTTCCCGGCAGGCGCCCATGCTGAGTGCGGCGAGGAGTATAATCAGGTATTTCATGTATTCCATTTACCCCTTAGACCTGACGCCGAGGGGTATCCTTTGCCGGACACTTTAAATCTTTTCGCGGGGGCGGCGGGGCGCGGGTGCCGGGGCTACCGGTCGGTCAACATCGCCTCCATCAACTTCCGGATGTTTCCCTGCTGGTAGATCGACCGGACGGACCGGGTGTATTCCTCCATGAATCGCTCGTTCCCGGCCAGGTCTCCGAAGATCTCCGGCTGCTGCACGAAGGAGGTCCAGTCGTTTTCCGTGCCCTGTGCGGCGCGGTGCAGCTGCTCCTTCTGCTCATCCAGAATCGTGAGGGGTTGGCGGTTTTCGTTCATCCCCTGGTCGGAGTAGTAGCACCAGGCCGCCAGGATGAAGGTAGCCAGGCGGACGTCCCCCCCGCGTTCCAGGTTTTCCCGAATGGTGGGGATGAGGAATTTGGGCAGCTTCGCGGAGCTTTCCGAGCAGATCCGCGCGACGCCGTCCTTGATATTGGGATTGGCAAAGCGTGCCTCCAGTTTGTCTTTGTACTGCTCGATATCGATGCCCGCCACCGGGTCCAGGATGGGCGTGACCTCCTCATCCATGAATTGCCGCATGAAGCGCGCGAATACCGCATCCTGCATGCAGGCATCGATGGTCGGGTGGCCGTGGATGGCGCCCGGGATGCCCAGCACGGAATGGCCGGCGTTGAGCAGCCGGATCTTCATCTTCTCGTAGGGCGTTACATCCGGCACGAACTGTACCCCGAGGCTTTCCAGCGGGGGTCTGCCGTTGGCGAATTTATCTTCGATCACCCACTGGATGAAAGGTTCGCAGACGACGCACCACTCGTCCGTCAGGTCGTATTCTTTCTGCAGGTAGTCGGTGACTTCAGCGGTAGTGGCGGGCGTGATGCGGTCCACCATGGAGTTTGGAAAGGTGACTTCCTCGGCGATCCAGCCGGCGAGGTCCGCGTCCTGGTGCTCGGCGAAGGTCAGCAGCATCTTGCGGGTCACCGCCCCGTTGTGCTGGATATTATCGCAGGATAAGACGGTGAAGGGCGGCAGGCCGTCCTCCCGCCGCTTCCGCAGGGCGGCCGTCAGGTAGCCGAACACCGTGCGGGGATCGTCAGGATGCGCCAGTTCGTACTGGACGTCCGGGTTGTCGAGGTTGAATTCTCCCGTCGTGGACTTGAGGTTGTACCCGCCCTCCGTGATGGTTAGCGACACGATTCTGGTATCGGGGTGCGCCATCCGGTCGATCACCTTATCGGGTGCATCCCCGGCCAGCAGGTAGTCGTGAAGGGAACCGATGACCTCACTCTTGGCGGTGCCGTCGGGAGACTGGGTCACCAGGGTGTACAGGCAGTCCTGCCGCTGCATGATGTCGTTCATCATTCGGTCCGCCTCCCGGAGTCCGACCCCGGTAATGCCCCACTCCAGAGCGGCCTGCGTCTCCAGCAGGCGGTGTACGTACCAGGCCTGGTGGGAGCGGTGGAACCCGCCGACCCCGACGTGCACGATCCCGGTCTTTAGCTGCTGCCGGTCGTAGGTGGGGCACGGCATCCGTTCCGCGATCAGGGGAAGATTCTCTTGGTTCAGTTTCATGTCGAAGTGCGGTTAGGCGAGGGCGGCGGCGCCGGATTTACCCCGTTGCATGGCCCAGTAGGCCGTGACAAAATAGATGATGGTACAGATGAAGACGTAGCGGTAAAAGGTTTCCCGGTTGGCCACGTAGGCCGTTTCGTCGGCACTGCCAAATAATACGATAGCGGCCAGGACCAATGTGATCAGCAGCGCGAGGTATCCGATGCCGGTCAGAATTTTGGAGAAGGCCGAATGGTCCTTGTAGACCACGGGCTCGGCTTCCGCTTGCTGCCGGTGGTACGCCTCCACCCGGGCATCGAACTGCTCTTCCCGGGCCTGAGCTTCCGGGTAGGATTTCTTGGCTCCGTAGCGACCCGCCAGCACCGTATAAACGGCAATCGTGAAGAACCAGGTCGGAATGAACAGGTAGTAAAACGACATCACGTTCAGGTAATTCAGCCCGAAACCGAATAGCAGGCCCAGGCCCCACGAAGCGACCGCCGGCAGGCTGTGCGCGTAGTCCTGGTACCTGGACCAGTACCGCGTATAACCGATGCGGGGAAAGATCTGGTGCTCCGCAAATACGATAGCGCCGACGGGCACCACCAGCAGGCCCGCGTACGTGAGCAGGGGCAGGATCTGGGAAAAGACGAAGGGGAAGCAGGCGTAGATGCCGATCGTCTGCACGTCCATTCCGTACACCTCCGAGAGATAGATGGGGATCCAGAACACAAACAACCACCAGATCGGGTCGATAACCGCCGAGGCGATAATGACTCCCCAGCTTTCCTTGTGAGAGAGCATTTTAGCCACTCCGGGATTGTAGCCCTCGTCGAAGTTACCGTCCTTATCCGCGTCCTGGTTCCGCTGCCCGGTCAGGATGTACTGCCGCTCCTGTTCGGAGATCCAGGGATGAGATTTCGGGGGTGCCTTCACCAGCACCACCCAGGGGATCAGCCAGAGGAGTCCCGTGGCCCCCACCAGGACGAAGATCACCTGCCAGTTGAAGTAGACGGAGAGGAAGGCGATGAGCGGAATGGAGATGATCCCCCCGATCGCCGCGCCTGAATTGAAGATACCCTGGGCGAGGGCCCGCTCCCGGGTCGGGAACCATTCGGCGTTACCCTTGGTCGCCCCCGGCCAGTTGCCGGCCTCGGCGATGCCGAGAATGGAGCGGAAGAAGGCAAAGCTCGCCACGCTGCCCGCCACCGCGTGCAGCGCCGTGGCGAGCGACCACACGCCGATCGAGAGCACGAAGCCCAGCCGGGTACCCACCCAGTCGAAGATCTTGCCGAAGAGCGCCTGCCCGAAGGCGTAGGAAAAGACGAACACCACGGAAATGAGGGCGTAGATCTCCTTGCGCTGATCGTCCGTCTTGTCGGGATAAAGATCCACGGAGATCTCCGGCCACAACACGTTCAGTGACTGCCGGTCGATGTAGTTGATGACGGTAGCCAGGGCAATCAGCCCCACCACCCACCACCTGAGTCCGGAGATCTTCATGAGTGCTTGACTGAAGGGAGGAAGTCTTCCCGGACCGGAGAAAAGACATCGATCAGTACCCCGGCCTCGGTACACACACAGCCGTGCATGACGTGGGGCGGGATATAATAGGAATCACCCCCGCGGATGGTGCGTACATCGTCTCCGATGGTCATTTCGAAGACCCCGCTCTCGACGTAGGTAACCTGGCTGTGGTGGTGCTCGTGGAGCTGGCCGACGGCGCCGGGCTGAAAATCGACCTTGACCAGCATGATCTTGTCGTCGTAGCCCATGATCTGTCGCTTCAGGCCGGGGCCCACGGATTCCTATTCGAGATCCTTGCCGAAGATGAATTCTTTACTCGCTTGCATTGGTCGTCTTGATAAGGTGATGGACACCCCGCCAGTGGTAGGACTGTCCGTTGATATTCAGGGTATGCTCCCGGTCGGGAGCGGACTGCTCATTGGCGAACAGCAGCAGCCATTTCGTTCCGCCCTTATGGGTGATCTCCAGGGCCGTGTAGGGCGCGCTGTCGACCACCAATCGTACATCGGTGACGCTGCCGTAAGGGTCGCGGGCCACCTCCTCCCGGGGGTTGTAGCTGCCGTGGCTTTCGAGCACGGATACGAACGTGGCGCTGTCGCCCCCCTCCCGACGCAGCAGAAAGCCGGGGTCGCGGCGCAGATTGAAATGGGGATCGTTGGCACCCGGTCGTACGAAGAGGATCTCGTCGCCCGGCTCGGTGGCCATGGTATGGGTATAGAAGCGCCCGTTCCCGAACCATTCTACGGAGGCGATCTTGCCTTCCGGCCGGCCGGTGGCTTCGAGGAAGAGGTGCTGGTAACCGTGGGCCGTATCCAGGGGCTGGAGGACGGACTCGGTGGTGTAGGCAAAGTCGGTAGCCATTAACTGCCCCATATACCAGGTCGGCAGTTCGTAGGTAGCGGGGCGGTTGCCCGTGGCCCGGAACAGGTCGATGAGCAGCGGGTGCCCAAGGGCGGTATCCTGTAGCAACCACTGCGCCCGTTGCAGCCTACGGCCGGGATAGGCATTGTCGGAAACGGCGCTGACCAGTTGCAGGGTGGTGTCTTCGATCCCGAAGGCATACCGTTCGGGACTGTGGTTTTCGCCGATGCGGATGTCCCCGTTGTAGTGTGAGGTGCGGTCGATGACCAGGGTGTTGTGGGCCACGGTCTGCTTGGCCCAGGTCTGGTTCTCGGGCAGGTAGCGCCCCCCGCCCTTCTGGTCGATGTTGACCCAGCGGGCGGCCCCGTAATCCTGGATCACCTCCCCGGTGAGGTCGTAGAGGGAGTAGGACAGCTTGTCGAAGTGGCCGTGGCCCATTCCCTGGGCGGAGTACTTCATGACCAGGCAGGTCTGCTCGTCCCCGGATCCGCAGGACCGCAGGATGCCGACGCCCCCTTCATCGCCGTCCGGTCCATCGGTGAAAGCGGTGGAAGGCGGATGAAAGGGAATCGCCTTTCCCTCCGCGAGGGCCGTAGCCACCGCCAGGCCCGGCTCATCGAGGGTTACGCTACCCTGCCCGCGGGCCAGGGTGAGGAGGCTCGGATCGTGGCCGTACAGCGCGTACCCGTAATCTACTGCCTTAACCACCTCGGGGGCGTACAGCGACATGCCCTTCTGAGAATCGTTGAGGGGGAAGAAATCCCCCCGGGGATCGGCCTCCAGCAGCAAAGCGTCGATCGCCTTGCCGAGTATGCTGTCACGGTAGGCCAGGATATTCAAGTCCGGCCGTTCCTCCGCCAGGGCCCGCCCGAAGAGCAGGAAGGGAGAGAGGGCGTAGCGCAGGTAGTAGGGTCCCTCGGTGAAGTAGCCGTCTGGGGAGAAGGAGAGGTCCAGCTGGGCCAGGAAGCCGGCCCGCCCGCTTTCCGAGAGGATGAGTCCGCTGTCGTCGTCACGGAGGTCCTCGGGCAGTTCCTTTACCGGGATGCCGTAGAGCGCCCGCCGGATAAGTTCCTCATCCTCCATCACCAGGCCAATCATACCCACGGCGGCGTTGCCCCATGTACTGTGGTTATGGATGCGGTTAAAGAACTGGGGGTTCCCGATGGAAAGAAAGTCGGCCATGGGGCGGAACAGCTCCTCGTTGAGTTGCTGGCGTACACCCGGGTCCAGCCAGTCGTAAATGTCGCCGTACGCCTGGCTCACGTAGACCAGCCAGTTGGCATCGTTGAGGGCCTGCCAGAAGATCTTGCCGGTGGCGTAGGAGCGGTCGGTGGGGTACAGCGGCCAGTCGCGGTACACGGCAGCGTACTGCAGCAGCCCGTCCCGCACGAAGGCGGCGTACTTTTCCTCTCCGGTGAGCCGGAAAAGGGTGGCAGCATCGCCGAGGGTCTTCCAGTTTTGCTTGTGGACCTCGTGGGTGTATCCGCCCGCCATATCCATAGGTGTGGGGACCAGGAACGCCTGCTCCAGGGCGGCGTCCACCTGCACCTGCGTCCGCGCCAGGGTAGTGGCGAAGAGGGGCGGATAGTCCGGCTGGGCGTGGAGAGCCGGAGTAAGAAGGAGTATGACGAGGAGGATACGCACGCTTATTCGGGGAGTTGGGTGCCGACGGGGGTACCGTCCGCGAGTTTGGTGACGGGCTCTTCGACGAATTCCAGGTTGTGGGTGCCGTAGGGCGCTTCGTTGTCGAGCAGTTCCGTGCCGCCGGAGAAGACGGAGTTTTCGATGTTGACCACCGGCTCGCCCACTACGAGGTGAAGGCGTACGGGGGCCGAGTCGTCGAAGACGCTGTTGGTGATTTTGACGAATTGGGTGCCGTGCAGGCTGACCGAGCTCTCCGTCTTGTTCCACTTCGTATCGGTGCCGACTTCGTCGAAGGTGCAGCGGTCGATGGTGAGCATCGGGCCGAAGGTGCTCTCGTCACTGCCGCCGCGGTGAAGGTGGAGGGCGGCCTGACCTATCTTGTCGAAGAAGCAGTTCTCCAGTACCACGTTCTCGGCGTTGTAGATGCCGATGTCGTCGTTCTCCTGGTCGAGGGGTAGCACGCTGCCGCTCACATTGCGGAAGCTGGAGTTGCGCACGACAATGGAGTCGGCGAAGGTGTGCTTGAAGACCCGCAGTACATTGAAGCTGTGGTTGACGTCGAGGTTGGTGAAGTCGCAGTCCTCGATGAAGAGCTTGTAGTTGTCAACCATGGAGTAGCGGCTGGTGCGGATCACGCTGTTCAGCGGCTGGTCAAGGCACTCGCGGCCGTCTACCCGCACGCCGCGCAGCGTGAGGGCACCCCCGTTTTCGATGTTGATGAGCGAGGTTTTCTGGAAGAGAAGCACGGGCTTCTCGCCGCCGGCCCCCGCGATGGTCACGGGGTGGCGCAGGTCGATGGCCTTCGTTTGCAGGTATTCTCCGGTGGCCAGCAGGATGATGTCCCCGGCCTCCGAGCCGGCGATGGCGTCGGAGAGGGTGTTTTCGCCCGGACGGATCTCGATGGTCTTGCCGGTCCCGAAGACCTGGCCTTCCTCCCGCAGCTTGTACCAGGTTACGCCCGTATTCTCGGGCGTGGCCATGATGCCCATCCGGGCGCGGATACTGTCTGCGGCGGGCGTGCCCTCCGGCAACATCACGCCGTGCCCCGCGTCAGTGAGGGTGATCTTTTCGTTATGGAAGCCCTTTTCCTGCAGCGGCACCAGGCCTTCGTCGAGCAGGTTGTTGCGGAAGGTGATGCCGCTCATGTCGTCGTACACGGTGAAGAGGGTATCCCGGTGGCGGTTGACGAATACGTTGTCGGCCACCAGCGTGTTTTCCGGTACGGCGCTGCGCTCTTCGTCGCTGCCGGCGCCGAGCTGGATGAAGTCGCTGTCGATGAAGACGTTGTTGCTGGCCTCCGAGTCCTTCACCTGGAAGTAGCGGTTGATGGGCGAGTTCGGCACGCCGTTCATGATCACCAGGGCGCCGCGGAAGCGGTAGCCGGTGAGGCCGTCCAGGTAGTTGTTCGTCACCCGCTGCCGCTCGTTGATGATGCGGATCCCGCCGGTATTGGGCTTTCCGTTGCCGAAGAAGAAGTTGCCGTCCACCGTCGTACCGTTGCCGTGGCGCATCGTCAGTGTACCCTGGCACTCGTGGAAGGTGTTGCCGCGGAAGACATTTCCGCCCGACTTGTTGGAGATGATCTCGTGCTCCCCGTTGCAGCGGTCGAAGTAGTTGCTCTCCACGACCGTGTTCGAGTTGCTCATGGAATAGTGGCTGGTGCCGATCCGCAGGGTCTCGCCGCCGTTGGACCCCAGGATCGGCCGTTCGCCGAAGTAGTTGTGGTCGAGGCGGTGGCCGTTCTCACGGCTCTCCTCACTATCCAGGCGTACGGCCACGGTGACGCCCTGGTTGCGCTTGCCGGTGAGGTAGTTATGGTCGAAGCGGTTGTCGCGGCCGTAGATGCCCACCCAGTAGTCGCTCTCGTAGCGCTCCGCGGGATTGTAGTTGTCGATGACGCACTCGGTCACGCGGCAGTGGTTGCAGAGTTCCTCCTTCGAGGTACGGAAGGAGATCACCTCGCTGGTGGGGGTATAGCCGTTGCGGAAGACCAGGCCCTCCACGATCAGGTACTCCCCGGCCAGGCGCAGATAGGATCGCCCCTCGAAGAACACCTTCCCCTTCTCCTCCGCCACCAGCCTTATGGGGGCGTCGGCGGTTCCCTGACCGGTAAAGTCGAGCTCCAGGTCGGTGTAGGTGCCGTTGGCGACGACCACACGGTCGCCGGGCCGGGCGTTCCGGATGGCTTCCTTGAGGGCACCGGAATCCTGGGCCACGGCCCGCGGCGTACTACAGGCACACAGTACAAAGAAGGCGCAGCAGCGGAGCAGCAGCAGGGTGCGGCGGTGCTGCGCGCCAATCGGGTAAGATTTCATGGAGTAATGCATTGCATGATGACTGGAATCGTAAGGGCACACCGCTTCCCTCCCGCCCGAAACGGGCAGGTCGGGAGGCACGGGCAGGCGGTCAAGCTTTCATAGGAAGCTACTGCCGCTTGCGGCTCACCGGTAAAGCATAGGCGACCGGTACCGACCGGGCCGCTAAATGATCGAATTAAGTCAGGGTTCGCGCAGGGTACGGCTGAACTGGTACACATCGTTGAGGTGCCGCCGCATGGCCTCGGCCACGGCTACGGCATCCTGGTTACGGATATGGCGTAAAATTTCCTCGTGTTCAAAATGAGCCCTCATCTCCGTGCGGTCGTCGCATACCCGGTACTTGACGTAGCTACTGATGATATCGGGAGTGATGATCATCATCAGCGACTTCAGTACGTCGTTTTTACTGGCGTCCGCCAAGCTGAGGTGAAATAACAGGTCTTCCTCGACGGCGGATTCGCCGGCCCGGATCTTCTCTTCGTAGGCAGCGAGGGCGAGCTCGATCTGCACCAGATCGTCGGCGGTGCGGCGCTCTGCGGCGAGCTTTACGCACTGCACCTCGAGCATGACGCGGGTTTCGACGAGGGAGCCGAAGTCACTTTCCTCCAGTTGCAACACATCGGTAATCAGGCCCTCCAGGGCAGTGATTCCCATGCCCGCCACCACCGTGCCGCTCTGGGGCAGGGTGCGCAGGATGCCGTAAAACTCCAGCTTCTGCAGGGCGTCCCGGACGTGTCCGCGGCTGACGCCCAGCTTCTCGGCCATCTTGCGTTCGGCCGGCAGCTTATCGCCGGGAGCCAGTTGCCCCGAAGTGATCAGCGCCCGTACCTGACGGATGATTACGTCCACCGGACTTTCTACTTTGATTTCGCTGAAGTTCTCTAACATGGAAGGCTCATTTCATTGGTGCGGTAGCAGTGGTCCAAATATAGTATCCAATAATTGGTTGACCAAATTTTGGTCAACCAATTATTTACTGCCCTTTTCACCCCCTTCGCGGTTAGCCCACGAATCGGGCGATCTCTATATCCCGGCCCTGCGGGTGGTGACCCGCTCCGGCAGCTTGGTCGATGAGTCGGACCAGGCCGTGGAATTAGCCACCGTAAGCGTGCTCAGCGCGGCGGATTGCAGTCTGATCACGGGCGGGGTCGCGGGTGCCGGGGGCGGGCGAGCGGATCAGCCGCTTGCACCCTACCTTAGCCCCCAACCCAAGTAAGCTACCATCATGCCCACCCACACCCAAGAAAGCTGGGGAGACGCGCCCGGGGGGCCCGTCACCCGCTATACCCTCACGAACGACGACGGCAATACCGTCTCCATACTGGATTACGGGGGCATCGTGCAGTCGATCATCGTAGGGGGGCAAGAGATGGTACTGGGCTGCGACTCCCTGGAGGGCTACCTCGCCCCCAACCCCGGCTACGGCGCCACCATCGGGCGCTACGCCAACCGGATCGCCAACGCCCGTTTTACCCTCCACGGTGTTTCCTACAGCCTGGTGCCCAACGAAAACGGCAACCAGCTGCACGGCGGGCCCGAAGGCTTCAACAGCCGCCTCTGGAAGGCCACGCCCTTCGACTCCGATGACGCCACCGGGCTCCGCCTGACCTACCACAGCCCCGATGGAGAAATGGGCTACCCCGGCACCCTCGACGTAACCGTCACCTTTACCTGGACGAACGATAACGAACTGCGGATCGACTACTCCGCCACCACCGATAAGGATACCGTCCTCAACCTCACCAACCACACCTACTTCAACCTGGGCGACAAGCCGACCATCCTCGACCATACCCTCGAATTGCGCGCCGACCGCTATACCCCGGTGAACGGACAACAGCTCCCCACGGGCGAGCTGGCCGAAGTAACAGACACCCCCTTCGACTTCCGCACCGCCAAGCCGGTGGGCCGCGACATCGCCTCCGATCACCCGCAGGTGAGCGCCGCCGGCGGCTTCGACCACAACTTTGTCGTGAGCGGCTACGACGGCAGTCTCCGGGAGGTAGCCGTGCTGCGCGACCCCGCCACCGGCCGCAGCCTGCGCACCTTCACCAATGAGCCGGGGGTGCAGCTCTTCACCACCAACTTCCCGACCGGTAAATACCATATGCGCGGCGGCACGCCAACGCCTACCCATTCCGGCATCTGCCTGGAAACGCAGCACTTCCCGGACGCGCCCAATCAGGACAATTTCGCGACACCGCTGCTGAAAAAGGGCGATACCTGGAACTCAACCACCGTCTATCGCTTTGAATAGCCGATCTACCTGACTGCCGACATGAACCGCGAGCTCAAACACGTCGTGATCTACGGAGCCTTCGGCCTCCTCCTGGGTGCCAAGATCGTGGAGGTATTGCTCACCCGGACCGATACCGGAATCATGGACTGGTGGTTGTTGCTCGTCGGACTCGGTGCCGCGATAGTGCACTACCTCCCTACCAAAGAACGGCCCGACCCACCCACCGACGAGCCGCGCCAAGAATCTCCCGAGCCCGAAGCGGATGAACCCGACTCCCTTATTCTCCGTGATTATTCCGACCTGGAACGAAGCCGGAAACCTCGGCGCCACGCTCCGTCGGCTGGCGGAAGGGAACGCGACGGATTCCTATGAGGTGATCGTTTCCGACGGCGGGAGCACCGACGGCACCCCCGACCTGGCGCGTGGCCTCGGCGCCCGCGTCGTC
>JBGTHX010000274.1:0-4253 GCA_041746055.1 Lewinella sp.
GGCCGCGCCGGGCGTCACCGCCCTCCAGCGCCAGGGCGTACAGGCCGATGTCGGAGTCCAATTTCCCGGCATAATCAGTCAGTAGCTTATTCAGGTTAGGGTCACCGTGTTGCTCCACGGCTTCGGCCAGGTCGAGCCGGATCTCAGTGGGTATACCATCGTTTTCCAGCCGGTCGATGAGGCGGCCAAAAAGGGCGGTGGAGGACTCCCCCTGGATCTCCGTGAGTCCCGCCAGGGCAGCCTGCTGCTCGACCACCGATCCCCGCTGCAGGATGCGGTCGTACAGGATCACCGAGCGCTCCGCCGGGATCGAGGAGCCAGGAAGAATTTCCAGCGCCCGCGCCCGTACCGTACCGTCGCGGTCTGCCAGGGCGGTTTCGAGGTTCTTATCCAGCTCAGGGGCTTCCAGCAGGCTGAGGGAATTCAGGACCTCGATGCGCACCATCGCCGAGCGGTCCCGCTCCAGCAACTGGGCCAGCATTGGGATCGTTTCCTCCAGGTGCAGCCTTCCCGCTGCCGCGATGGCAGCCTGCCTCACTTGCTCCGATCCGTTGCGGATCAGGGATTCGATCTCCCCGGCCAGGGCCTCCTTCACTACGGTAGAGTCGTGCTCCACTTCACCCCGGTACCGGCCGTCGACCCGGTCGAGGACGGAGGGGTGGCCCCAGGAGGCGAGGGTGGACAAAGCTTCGGCCCGCAGCACCGCCGGAGCATCGTCGCGTGCCGCGAAAGCCACCAACCGCTTCGCGTTCTCTTCTTCCCCGACCCGCAGGTTGGCGTTGATCGCCCGCCGCAGCAGCGGCTCGGAGGTAAAGCGCGTATCGTCGAGCGTAGCCGCCAGCGCGGGTAGCGCCGCCTCGATGGAAAAGTCGTCGTTGATGCCGCGGGCCGCCTCCGCCACGATGTACTCGTCCTGATCGTCGAGGAAACGAGCGATCTCCGGGGATTCCATGCGCCGCAGCGCTACGACCGCTACGGTGCGTAATTCTTTCGAGGGGTGATCCGTCAGGGCGGCCATGGCATCGTCATCCCCGATGCGGCCGAGGGCGATCATTCCGCCCATGCGCAGGTACATATCCGCGCCATTGTTCTCTTCCAGCACCCCCAGGATCGGCTGCACCGCCGCGGCCTCCTCCGTCCGGCCGAGGGCCTCGATGGCCATGAATTTTACCCGGGGTTCCGGGTGGGCGAGGGTCGCGATCAATTCCTCACCGGCCCCACCGTACCGCACGTCACCGATCATCCGGGTGGCCTGGGCCACGATCTCGGGATCGGCATCACTAAGCAGCGGTACCAGATCGGCGGCTACTTCGGCGTCCTGGCGGCCGAGCTGTCCGAGCCCCCAGATGGCGTGGATGCGCGCGAGCTGACTGGAGTTCTCCCGGGCGTTCGCCAGCAGAACCTCTGCACCCGCGTCCCCGCGACGGACCAATTCGAACTGGGCGTTGCGGCGCACCCGCTGGTCCTGGTGGGCGAGCAGCAGCGCCAGGGAGTCGGGCGACACTTTCTCCATATCCAGGGTCAGCAGGCCCTGTGTTTCGGTACGGATGGGCGAGCCAACCTCCCCCGGCACGTCGAGCTTCCAGATCCGACCCGCATCCTTGGGGTCCCAGCCGTTCAGCCAGTCGCCGAAGTAGAGGGCGCCTTCCGGACCGAAGTCAAGACCGGTCGGCAGCAGGCCCGTAACGAGCTCCCGGCTGCTCCCGAGCACGAAACCGGCTCCCTTAGGCTCCATCGTAAAGGCGTGGATCGGGGAGTTCGAGGGGTTGCCCCGGAACTCCGCCACGAAGAAATGCTGGTAGTAGTCCGGCCCCAGTGCGGTGCCGGGATTGTAGACCAGGCCCGTCGGACCGTTCACGTAATTCTGGATCGGGGGCAGGAAGTACGCCGCCTGGCCCTCCTCCCGCGGCAGGTGCATGCGCTCGTCCATCCACACCTTATAGTCGTTGTTGAGCGGGTCGGTGTACTTGCCGAACTGCCAGTTGATGCGCCAGCCGGAGTCCGAGCCGTCGATCAGGTACACGAGCCGCTCCCGCTCCCCCTGGTGGTCGCCGTCGTTATCTACCGTGATGAGGTTGCCGTAGTCGTCGAAGGTGAATTCGTGGGTGTTGCGGACGCCCATGGCAAACACCTCGAAGTTGCTGCCGTCCGGGTCGCAGCGCACCACGGTGCCGCGGTTCGGGTACTTGTGCCGCTTACCCTCCTGGTCGACCACGTTCATGCCCACGTCACCCGCGCCCCACCAGATCCGGCCCTGGGGGCCCACCGTGACGCCCGACATGCCGTGGCTGCCGAAGCCGATGTGCACGATCCAGCCGTGGTTGATGGAAGTCGTCTCGTCCGCGATGCCGTCACCGTCCTTGTCGCGGGTGCGCCACAGGTCGGGGCCGACGGAGATATATACCTCGCCGTTGTGGTACTCCACGCCATTGGCCAGGTCGGTGATCTCCTCGTTGAAGTCATCGAGATAGAGCTGAGACCGGTCGGCAATGCCGTCTCCGCTGCGGTCCTCCACGAACCATACTTCCTCCTTTTCCACGGTGAGGTCGCGCCAGTCCAGCTTCCCGTCCTCGTTCAGGTCCTTCAGAAAGCGTTCCGACTGCTCACTGCCCTCGGTAAAGGTTCTGTGGAGAAAGTCGCGGCGGTCTTCCACGGTCTGGAAGGAGATGGATGCCGTCATCCAATCGCGGTGGCCCCGGATATCGAACTCGGAGTATTCCTGCCGGGTGGCGCTGGTGTAAAAGATGCGGCCGTCGGGCGCCACGCTGATCGCCACGGGGTCATTGACGAGCGTATCGCTGGCCCACAGGCTGAGTTCCAGGTCGGTCGCTACCTCGACGTTGGCCTCGGTGCGTAGTTTTTGGGCGACCCGGGCGGCACCGTCGTCCTCCAGTTCCACTACCCGTCTTTCGTAACGGGGAGCTTCCGGGGGCGTGGGGGCGGGGGCGCAGGTGCAAAGCGTGGCCAGTAAAGCAAGGGGGAGAATACGGTGCATGAACGGTCGAATATGGCACTTAAGGTACGTAAGTCGCGGGTTTGTTGTAGGCGTCGGACACTTCCAAAGCGTCCGACGCCTCGTAACGCGTCCGACGCCTTAATTTTAATCCATGACCGACCGATCAGTCGACGAAGCCATCCTTACCCTGACCCGCGAGCGCGGGTCCGGAAAGACCGTGTGCCCGTCGGAAGTGGCCCGGCACCTCGCCCCGCAAGACTGGCGCCCACTCATGGAAACCATCTGCGATCGGGGTAGGGAAGACTGAGGCTTAGCTCTCCTCCCCGTGCAGACTGGCCAGGAAGGCGACGAGGTCGCGGATCTCCCGGCGGGTGAGCTTGGCTTCCATATTTGGCATACTGGAGGGCAGGGTCTCCTGCTCCGCCACGTCCGACAGCGGGATGGTCTGGATGTCTTCCTTGCCGATCTTCAGTTTGATGGCATCCTTGGTGCGCTCCATTACGGTACCCGCGGTAACGCTGCCGTCCTTAAGGGTGACCAGGAGAGTCTCGTAACCGGGGGCCAGGCGGGCGCTCGGCCGAATCATCGCCTCCAGCATCTGCCGGTGGGTGAGGCGATCGGCGATGCCTTCCAGTCCGGGTCCGACGTTGCCGCCGTACTCAAATACCGCGTGGCAGCGCACGCACTGGGCGGCTTCGTTGCGGTAGAAAATGTCGCGGCCGCGGCGCTCATTGCCCCCTTCGAGGGCGAAGGCGTACAGGCCGAGGTCGCCCTCCACCTTACCGGCGTAATCGGTCAGGATCGCGTTGAGCTGGGGATCGCCGTGCTGCTCTACCGCTTCGGCCAGGTCGAGCCGGACTTCGGTGGGGATGTTGTCGTTCTCAAGCCGCTCCAGCAGGTTGTTGAAGAGCACGCTGGCGTCTTCCCCCTTCAGTTCGGAGAGGCCCATCAGGGCAGCCTGCTGCTCCACGATGGAGCCCTTCTTCATGATCTTTTCGTAGAGTAGCACCGAGCGTTCCTCCGGAATGCCGGAGCTCGGCAGGATCTCCAGCGCCCGGGCGCGAAGGTTGCCGTCGCGGTCGGCCAGTGCCAGCTCGAGGTCGCTGTCAAGGTCCGGGGCCTGAAGCATGGTCAGGGCGTTGAGGGCCTCGGTGCGCGCCACGGCCGAGCGGTCGGTCTTCAGGATCTTGGTGAGCTGGGGGACCGTCTCTTCGAGGTGCAGTCTTCCGGCGGCGCGCATGGCGGAGGCCCGGACGGCCTCATCACCGGGGCCGATCAGCGTGGCGATCTGGCCGGC
>JBGTHX010000275.1:0-2512 GCA_041746055.1 Lewinella sp.
TTCGCAGATTTATCGGGTGAGCGGGCCTGTGGCCCGGCCGTCTTCCTCCAGCATTCTCCAGTTATATAATTCAGCAGTAAGCTAAGAGCCCAGCCACAGGCCTGGCTACCCGGCGACCCACCCCCCGCACCCGCGCGACGCCGCCCAAAGAAATATCTTGCCGCCATGGATACCACCCCCCGCGACCAGGCCATCGGCGATTACGCGTACCGCCGCATCCGGGACATCGTGACGCATACCGACGCCCCGCCCACTGAACAGGCCGATGCCCTGCGCCGGCTGCTGCAGGAGCTTTTCGAGAAGGCCACTGAAGTGGATAATCTCCACTTCAGCACCCTTTACGCCCGCATTTCCTACGCAGCGCACAAGTATGGACTGGCCCGGCAACTCACTTTCCAGGAACGGCAGTTCCGCCGGACGCGGGCCGGGGAGCTGACGGCCGAGGCCCTCGAGGATCACCTCCGGCTCGGTACGAAGCTCGCCGTGGAGCTTACCCGCGCGCTGTTTTCGGTTGCGCCCCCCGCCGACCTGGCCGACCGTACCACCACCCCCTTCCCACCGTACCGGCAGCCCGAGGTGCGCAAGCAATTTTACCTGCTCCGGGTGCTGGTCACGGGAATTGATCCCGATGCCCAGCTGATGACCGTGCAGGAAGAACGGCGCCCGGAAGTCCGTTACGTAATCCCCTATGGGGACGCCGAACTGGCCGACTCGCCGGTGCGCGAGGCCGTCACCATCCTGGAGAAGATCGCGGGGCCCTATCTCATCCTCAACCTGATCAAGGCCCAGCTGCGCGAAGACGACCGCCTCTACCCCGCCCAGATCGTGATCGAGCCCGACTTCCTGGTCAACGTAACCGACGTAGCCTACTGCTTCAGCAGTGGCTCGGATTACCAGCCGTGGTCGTCGGTGCCGGGCCGGCTACTCCCCTTTGAAAAGAAGCCGCCGCTGGTGCGGGGAAACATCGTCAATACCTTCCTGGACCTGCTGATCCAGAACCCAGAGGTGCGATTCCAGGACGTGCTCCCCGGTATTTTTGCCATGCAGCCGCTGGAGCTGTGCACCTTCACCGACCGCGAAGTACGGGACCTGGTCGCCGACGTGAAGCACCACTTCCTGACCGTGCAGAAGTTCGTGCGGGAACTGTTGGGCGAGCTGGACATCGACCGTGAAAAGGTGATGCTGGAACCTACTTTCCTCTCACCAGACTACGGACTGCAGGGGCGTCTGGACCTCCTGCAATCCCAGCGGGATACCGACGCCGACCTCACCTCCATCGTAGAACTGAAGACGAGCAAAATCTACCAGCCGAACCAGCACGGCATCCGGCCGGACAACTTCATCCAGACCGTTCTTTACGACCTGATGATCAACCGGGCGCTGGGGCGGGAAGCCAACGTGCGGTCCTACATCCTGTACAGTGTCGACTACGGTAACCCGGTACGCTACGCCCCGCCGCAGTTCACCCACCAGATGGCGGCGCTCACGGCCCGCAATCAGCTCGTAGCCGTGGAGATGATGATCGCCCAGCTGGGGCAACCCTCGCCGGCCGGAAAGCCGCGGGACCTGCGGCGGCAGACCGACGCCCTCTTCAACCGCCTGGCGCCGGAGCGCATTCCCACCCTCGGCCGGTTTACCGCCGACGATCACCGCCGCACCCTGGATACCTACGGCCGCCTCGACGACCTCGAGCGCCGCTACTTCGGAGCCTTCCTCGGCTTCGTGGCCCGCGAGCAGCGGCTGGCCAAGATCGGGGAGCAACGCACCGACCACATCAACGGACTGGCGAGCCTGTGGCTCGACGAACGAAGGGACAAAGTCGAACGATTTGAACTCCTTGACGGACTGACCTTTACGGCCTACGACGTAAAGGAAAATATCCTGCAACTGCGGCGCCCGCCCGTAGAGGACCTGCTCGTCAAGTTCCGGCAGGGCGACATCGTGGCCCTGTACGGTACCCCCGAGTCCGAATCGAAGCCGGGTGACGCGGTGCGCTCGCAGATCTTCAAGTCCACCATCATCGCTGTGACGCCCGAGCTGCTGCTCCTGCGCCCCCGCAACCCGCAGCTCAACGACGGCGCCTTCCGGCGCGATGCCTACTGGGCGGTCGAGAAGGACGTACTGGACAGCAGCTTCAAGAACTACTACCTCGGGCTCTACCTCTGGGCGGCTGCCGAGCCGTCCTTCCGGCGGCGGTGGCTCGGACTGGAAGCTCCCGGCCGGGCCGCGGCCCACCCCACCCCCATCTCCCCCGACCTGACGGAGGAACAGGACCGTATCCTGCGCAAGGTGGTCACGGCCCCGGACTACTTCCTGCTGTGGGGACCACCGGGAACCGGCAAGACCAGTATGATGCTCCACCACCTGGTGGCCCATCTCCTGGCGCATACCCGGGAAAACGTACTGCTCGTGGCCTACACCAACCGGGCGGTGGACGAGATCTGCGAGAGCCTCGAGCGAATCCGGAATGCGGACGGTAGCCCATTCCAGGAATACCTCCGCATCGGCAGCC
>JBGTHX010000276.1:0-9234 GCA_041746055.1 Lewinella sp.
CGATTCCTTCCAGGTGATCCGCAAGGGGCGGGGCGGCGCTACCGACGTCGGCGACGTCAGCTGGGTCGTCCCCACGGTCGGGCTCCGCACCGCCACCTGGGTGCCCGGCACCTCCGCCCACAGCTGGCAGGTCATTGCCGCCGGCGGCACCTCCATCGGCCGGAAGGGCATGATGGTGGCCGCTAAGACGATGTCGCTCACGGCTATGGAACTGATGCAGTCGCCGGAGCTGCTGCAACAGGCACGCGAAGAACTGCTGGAACAACGCGGCGCAGGATTCGAGTACCGGGCCCTGCTCGGTGACCGGGAGCCCCCGCTCGACTACCGCGATTAGGCATTCGCGGTCACCCGCCCCACCACCGCCTCGCAGAGGGCGTGGGTAAGCCGCACTTCCTCCAGGCTCGCCGGGTCGAAAGTACCCGAGCGCACGATCCGGATCCACTCCTCCAGCATCCCGGTGAAGCCACGCTTCTCCAGGGTGGGGGTCCAGTTACCGAAGGTCAAATTCTCCGCGGCCCCGACCCGGTACCGGATGCCCGCGTGCAGGTCGTGCAGCCGTGTGGTGACGCCCGGCGCGAAGTATTCGATGATCTCTTCGGTCGTGCCCGCCTCCCGATTCATACCGCCGGTGAGCAGACAGTCACCCTGCCGCCAGCGGATCTGCACGCCAGCCAGTTGTCCCCCGGTGGAATGGTGGTGCACCTGGAGGTCTTCGACCGGACCATCGGGTGCCAGGAACCGCAGGCTGTCCACCACGTGGATGAAGTCGTCGAAGACGAAGGTGCGCGGGTCACCCGGCAGGTTCACGCGGTTCTTTTGCCAGTGGATCTCGCGGGCCGGACCGTCCTCTTTCAGGCCGGCCACCAGCGGCGCATACCGCCGGTTGAAACCCAGGAACAGCGGCACCCGCCGCTCCCGGGCCAGGTCGATCAGCCGGTCGGATTCCTCGAGCGAGTAGCTCAGCGGTTTGTCGACGAAGGTGGGGATATCCGCCTCCAGCAGCCGCGTCACGAGGGGTGCGTGGGCCTCCGTGGCGGCGTGCACCAGGGCCGCGGCGGGGCGGCTGCGGATGAGTGCTTCCACTTCCGTAAAGGACTCCCCGACGCGGTACCGCGCAGCCAGCTCCTGCAGTGCGGCGGGGTCGCGGGTGCAGAGGACCGGATCCACGCCGGGGAAGCCGGCGAGCAGGGGCAGGTAGGCCTTGCGGGCAATGTCACCCAGGCCCACCAGGGCGATGCGGAGCCGCGGAGTAATTTCCATGCGGGCAAGATAGGGTAGCCGGTCGGGTACGCCGGGAGCGCACCCGCTATCGGGGAAGAACTATATTAAAGCGCTTAAACGATTGAACTCCTTGCTTCACTCAGTCGCATGCAACGAAGACCGTTCATCCAATGTACGGTGGCCGTCCGGTTGCTCCCGGCGGCCGCCGCATCGGGCGGGGAAAGCTTTCGGGGGCAGGCTTAAAAAAGATAGTTCGAAAGGGCTGGGGCAAGTGACCCCGCGGCGGGTTTACGTCATTAGTATGCGCTTCGGGCCGGCTTCAGTTTGCAGCAGTGCTCGTCTGCGCCCCGAATTCAATCTACCATGAAACAACTTATCACCGCAGCCGTCCTGAGCCTGATCCTCTTCGCCTGCAACGAGACCACCCGCGAAGCCGAGACCGACAGCACCAACCAGCAACTGCAGCCCGGTATGGATCTGGGTAACCAGCCCTTATCCGACGAGCCTGCTCCCGCTATGGAGGAGACCGTCCCCGTGGGAGAGAACGCCACTTCGGCCACCTACTTCGACGCCGCCCTGAACGACCTAGATGCCGGTCACCCCTCCGAGGCCGCCGAAAATATGCAAATGGCCATCTCCACCCTGGGAAGCGAAGGCGTGACCCTGGAAGATAGCCGGCACGAAGAACTGAAAGGCATCATCGAGCAACTCGAGAACGTCACCGACCGGCTGCGTACCGACGAGGCCGTTGACCGCGGCGAGGTTAAAACCCTCATAGATCAGGCCCAAATGCTGGTCAAGCAGTAGGTCAGAATATCCATCCCAATAACTTTTCCCGGAGAGGCCCGCTTTAGCGGGCCTCTCTTTTTTTTGGCCGGGGGGGTGGTAATTTGGCGGTCATGCCGCTACCTCCCGCCACCGTCCGCTTCTTTGACCGCTACGCCGCCTACTTCACGGCTTCCGACAGCCTGCAGGTAGCGGCGATGTATGCGTTTCCCGCCACTTTCCTTTCCGCCACCGGGCAGTCCGACATCCTGGACCGCCCGGCCTTCCTGCGCAACTGCGAATTGGTCCTGCGCCGGTATGATGAGCTGGGGGTGCAGCGGGTGACCCACCGCCTTATCGGCGACAGCCCCATCAACGGCGTGATCCGGATGGTAGAAATGGAGTGGATCTTCCTGGACGCAGACGGGGAACGAATGACCGACTTCCGGACGCGCTACATCGTGCGCGACTTCAATGGCCACTTGTCGATTCTTGGGGTAGTGGAGGTAGACGAGTCGGAGCGGCTGCGGGAACTGGCCGGCTAGATTAGGCGCGCGCCGCGGCTCCCTATCTTGGGGGCATGCGAATGACCTGCTTTGTTCTCCTACTGCTGACGAGTTCCGCTGCACTGCTTGCCCAGTCCCCGGCCTGCAGCCTGATCACCCCGCGCTATGTCTTCGACGGCACCGAACTCCTCGAAGGGCGTGCCGTACTGCTGCGCGGCGATACCATCGCCGCGGTGGGCGACCGGGATGAAATGAGCGTGCCACCGGGCTGTGCCGTACTGGACTATCCCGGCGGCACCCTGCTGCCGGGCCTCATCGAGGGCCACGCCCACCTGCTGCTGCACCCCTACAACGAAGTGGACTGGAACGACCAGGTGCTCCGCGAATCGCACGCCGAGCGCGCGATCCGCGGAGGCATTCACGCGGGTAAAACACTGCAGGCCGGTTTCACAACGGTGCGCGACCTGGGCTCCGAGGGCGCCGGCTACGTAGATGTGGGGCTGAAGCAGGCCATTGAGAAGGGGGTGATCGCCGGTCCCCGGCTGCTGGTGGCCGGCAAGGCCATCGTGGCTACGGGCAGCTACGGCCCCAAGGGCTATAACGAACAGGTGACCGTACCCCTGGGGGCGGAGGAGGCCGACGGTATCGACGGCATCACCCGGGTAGTGCGCGACCAGATCGGCCACGGCGCGGACCTCATCAAGGTGTACGCCGATTACCGATGGGGACCCAACGGGGAGGCCATGCCCACCTTCACCCAGTCGGAGCTGGAGCTGATCGTCGATATCGCCGCCAGCAGCGGCCGGAAGGTGGTCGCCCACGCCTCCACCGCCGAAGGCATGCGCCGCGCCACCGAGGCCGGAGTGACGACCATCGAGCACGGCGACGACGGCACCCCAGAGGTATTTGCCCTTATGGCCGAGCGGGGCGTGGCCCTATGTGCGACCCTTGCCGCCGGCGACGCGATCAGTCAGTACCGGGGTTGGAATAAGGCCAGCGACCCGGAGCCCGACCGGATTCGTCAGAAGCGGCAATCCTTTCGGGAGGCCCTCGACGCCGGCGTGACGATCGTGGCCGGCGGCGACGTCGGGGTCTTCCCCCACGGCGACAATGTGCGCGAACTGGAGATGATGGTAGACTACGGCATGGAGCCGCTAGCGGTGCTGCGCTCCGCTACCTCGGTCAATGCGAAGGCCTTCGGGATCGCCGACCGGGTGGGAAGCATCCGACCCGGGTGGCTCGCCGACCTGATCGTGGTGGAGGGTAATCCCGCCGAGGATATCTCCGCCCTGCGCCGGGTACAACTGGTATTGCTGGGCGGTAAGGCCCCGGACCGGTGACCTCCCCGGCACCCGCGTCCCTGCCTGAGCGGTCCCACCCTGGGATGGACATATGAAAACTCGATCATGTGTTCATACGTTTAGACTGGGGAAAACCCGCCCATGAAGACCCAGTTAACCACCGAGGAGGTCCAAGCCCATTTTCCCGGCTTCGTCGAGCCCGGCCTGCACCAGGTCGTCGCCGACCAGGGCCGGATTCACCTCTTCAGGGAGGGGGAGGTGATCCTCGATTACGGAAGTTACGTGCGGATGCTGCCGCTGATCCTGTCGGGCACCATCAAGGTGAGCCGGCTGGGTGACGACGGCTCCGAACTTTTTCTCTACTACCTCACCCGGGGGGAGAGTTGCACGATGACCTTCTCCTGCTGCATATCCGATAAAAAGAGCCAGATCCGCGCGGTGGCTGAGGAAGATACCACCATCCTGGCCCTGCCCCAGCAGCGGCTCGACGAATGGATGATGCGCTACAAAAGCTGGAAGAACTTCGTGATGCAGGCCTACGACCAGCGGATGAACGAGCTGGTGCAGACCATCGACCAGATCACCTTTAACCAATTGGATACCCGGCTGGCGGACTACGTCCGGCGCCGGGCCGAGGTACGCGGCGACCGCACGATCCAGACCACCCACCAGCAGATCGCCGACGACCTGCACGTGAGCCGGGAGGCCGTCTCCCGTCTCCTGAAGACCCTCGAGCACCGGGGGGTGATCGAGCTGGGCCGCAACTAGATCCGGCTACTCGTTACTGGTACAGGCGGCTGATCTTGCCCTTCATGCGCAGGTAATTCACGATGCCGATGAGGGCGGCCGCCACCCCGAATCCGATGGCTACCCAGCCGAGCCAGAAGAGGTCGGGGTTCCGGATCAGGTTGAAGATGCCGATGCCGGTGAAGCAGAGATACATGCCCGTGCGCGTGAAAGCAAGCAGCGTCCGCTGGTTGGCCAGGTGGGTGCGGTCGAGGGCGAGGCGGTCGGTGAGGCCCAGGTCTTTTTCGGTCATGTAGCGGGAATTGTGGGGCAAAATTACGGCGGGAAAATGCCGGTGGTGTGATCGGGATCACTTACCGGCAGGCGCCCTGATCTACCCTCGGTTCCCCACGGGCTTGCGTCCGAAAAAGCGGACGACGGAGCCGGTTCCATTGTGGTACTTTCCCTCCCGCAATTCGATTTCGCGCTCTTCCAGTTCCACGACCTCGTAGCCGGGAAAGTCCCGCGCCAACTCCTCCGTAGAAAAGAGCAGGGCCGGGACGGCGGGACCGCCAACTCCAGGATTGCGCTGCCGGTAATCGAGATGTCGTGTGCCAAATCCTTCAAAAATCAGGGTGCCGCCGGGCTTGAGGTAGCGGTCGAGCAGCGTATGGTAACCAGATCTCACCTCCGGCGGGAAGTGGGCGTAAATCAGGGCTACCGCGTCGAACTGCGCCGGGAAGAAGCCCAGGTCCGGGAACGAGCCTACCCGGTAGTCCAGGGTCACTCCGGCCTCCTGCGCCAGGTTCAGGGCCGAGGCGCGCGCCGCTTCGCTGATATCAAAGGCCGAGACGGTCCAGCCTTCGCGCGCGGCGTGGACGGCGTTGCGCCCCTGGCCCTCCGCCCCGAACAGGATGCTTCCCGCCGGAAGCTCGGCTATCCGCTGCGCCAGGTACGCGTTGGGTTCCCTGCCGTAGGCGTGACCGGGTTCGGTGAACCTGGTGTTCCAGTGGTTTGTCCAGTCGTCATTCATAGTACCGCAATAAACGGGATGCCTAGTTAAATAGATGTGGGTTCTGGCACCGCGACGGTCTTAGCCCCCGGCTACCCATGCCTGTGTTCATCTCCTGGCGACTGTGACCTACATCACAGATATCGGCAAAGGGGGCGGGTACCTTTGTGGTTGATTATTAGAAAACCTTTTAGCCTACATAAATTTGTATGCAAGAAATCATTGCTCAACCCTGGCACTGGTCCGTAAGTGGGATCCTGATTGCGGCGGTCATGTTTCTCCTGCTCTATGCCGGCAAGGAATTTGGCGTGTCTTCCAACCTGCGTACGCTGTGTACGATCGCGGGGGCGGGCCGGCGGCACCAGTTCTTCGATATCGACTGGCGGGCCCAGCGCTGGAACCTGCTCTTCGTGGCCGGCTCGGTGATTGGGGGTTTCCTGGCCTTCTACTTCTTCTCCAGCCCCCAGCCGGTACGGGTTTCCGGCGAAACGGTCGACTACCTGCAGTCGGTGGGCATCGCGGCCCCGGGGCCGGCGGGCACGCCCTGGTCGTACGTGCCCGCGGAGCTCTTCGCGCCGGATGAGATCTTTACCCTGCGGGGTTTCCTGGTGCTGGTGGCCGGCGGTTTCCTTGTCGGCATCGGCGCGCGCTGGGCCGGGGGCTGTACCAGCGGGCACGCGATCAGCGGCCTGTCTAACCTGCAGCTGCCCTCGCTCATCGCCGTGATCGGCTTCTTCATCGGCGGGCTCCTCATGAGCTGGCTCATCCTACCCCTGATCCTCCAATTCTAAGTCATGCGCTACCTCATCTACCTCACCATCGGCATCCTGTTCGGCTTCGTGATGACCAAGTCGGAAGCCATCAGCTGGTTCCGCATCCAGGAAATGTTCCGCTTCGAAAACTTCCACATGTACGGCATCATTGGTACGGCCGTGGTGGTCGGAACCATCGGTATTGCGGTAGCCAAGCGCTTCGGCCTCACCGCCTACGATGGCAGCGCCCTGCGCCTCAAACCCAAGGACTTAACTATTCCCCGCTACCTCTACGGGGGGACTATCTTCGGACTCGGCTGGGCCCTTACCGGCGCCTGTCCCGGCCCCATGTTTACCCTACTCGGACAGGGTATCTGGGCCATCGGGGTCGTCATCCTGAGTTCCATCTTTGGTACCTACGCGTACGGGGCACTCCGTCACCGGCTGCCGCATTAGTACGGTAGTGCCGTCCCGGGAGGCGTTGGAGTATTGGGGAGCGGGGACGCGGGTGCAGTATTTTCCACGGAAAGCAAAAAATATATACCATGAATATTAAGCAATTCTTTGACGAAGGGCTGGCCCACGCCTCCTACCTCATTACCGTCGGCGACGCAGCCGTCGTCATCGACCCGGCGCGCGACCCCCGGCCCTACTACGATTACCTCAGGGAAGTGGGGGCGGAGGTAAAGGCCATCATCGAGACCCACCCCCACGCCGATTTCGTGTCCGCCCACCTGGAAATGCACGGGACCACCGGCGCGCCCATCCTGGTCAGCGGCAAGGTCGGCGCCGACTATCCCCACCGGGCCTTCGCCGGGGAGGATGCTTTCTCCCTGGGCGACCATACCCTTAAGGCGCTCGATACGCCGGGGCACTCCCCCGACAGCATCTCCATCCTCCTTTCCGACGCAGCGGATAAGCAGTTGGCCGTCTTCACCGGCGATACCCTCTTCGTGGGGGACGTGGGGCGTCCCGACCTGCGTGAATCGGGGGGGGAGGCCGACAGCAAGAAAGAAGCCCTCGCCCGGTCCATGTACCACAGCCTGCGCAACAAATTGATGCCGCTCGACGAGTCCGTGGAAGTCTACCCCGCTCCCGGGGCCGGCAGCCTCTGCGGTAAGGGCCTGAGCGACGAGCGCAGCAGCACCATCGGAAAGGAGCTGCGCACGAACCCCGCCCTGCAAGAAATGTCGGAGGACGACTTCGTCAACTGGCTCCTCGCCGACCAGCCCTTCGTGCCCCAGTACTTCCCCTTTGACGTGGCCGTGAATAAGCGGGGAGCGGCCCCGCTGGCGGAGAGCCTGCGGCAGGTCGAGCGCAAGGACTACGGCTACGTTCCCGATTCCGGTACGGTGATCGTCGACACCCGCGACGAGGCCACTTTCAAGCTCGGCCACCTGCCGGGAGCCCTCAACATTCAGGATGGCGGCAAATTCGAAACCTGGCTCGGCGCCCTGGTGGCTCCCGAGACGCCCTTCTACCTCGTCGCAAAGGACGACCAGGACCTGGATACCGTCATCGCCAAGGCCGCCAAGATCGGTTACGAGCCCTTCATCGAGGCCGCCTTCCCCCAGCGGGAGGACGCCCTGGGGGATGCCCTGGCGCCCATCGACCTGGCCGACTTTCGCGTGCATCCGGATCACTACACCATCGTTGACGTGCGCAACGCGGGCGAGGTGGAGGACGGCAAATTTTTCCCTTCCGCCATGTCCATCCCGCTCCCCGAGCTGATGGATCGGGTGGGGGAGATCCCCTCCGGCAAGCCCGTAGTAGTCCACTGCGCCGGCGGCTACCGTTCGGCCATCGCGGCCAGCATCGTGGCGGCCAGGACCGGCGACGTGGAGGTCTACGACCTCAGCGAAGCGGTGAACGACTTCAAGTAACCTTACAATCCTTCCGTCATGATAATCAACATGGGTCAAGCCGACCGCATCATCCGTCCCCTCCTCGCCGTCGTTTTCCTGCTGCTCTACTTAACCGGTACGGTGACCGGAGTCGTAGGGATCATCCTGCTTGTCCTGGCGGCCATCTTCCTCCTGACCAGCGCCATCGGCTTTTGTCCGCTGTACCGGCTACTGGGTTTCAATACCTGCACTACCCGGCCGTAAATCGACCCGGTCCTTGCTACAGTTCTCATGTCACCCCGCACCAGAGATTTTCTTGCCTCCTGGGTCCTGCCGGCCCTGATCTTCGGGGGGCTGTACGTCGGCGGCCTCCACACGCCGGTCATCGCCTTCCTGCAGCGCGGCATACTGTCTACCGGACTGTTTCAGCCTGATACGGACGACATTGAGGGTGGCGCCCCTACCGTTGCCATGGACTTCCGCATGGTCGATGGGCAGGGTAGGCCCGTCGACGCGGCAGACCTGGCGGGAAAAGTGATTTTCCTCAATCTCTGGGCCAGTTGGTGCCCGCCCTGCCTCGCGGAGATGCCCAACGTGGATGCCCTCTACGCGGATTACGCCGGTGATGAGCGGGTCGCCTTCGTCCTGCTCAATGTCGAGGACGACTTCACGAAGGGGAAAGACTACGTGAGCCGGCACGGCTACGGCTTTCCCATCTACCAGCTACGGGGTAATCTGCCGGAGGCCCTGCGCTCGGGTACCCTGCCCACCACCTACGTGATCTCCCCCACCGGGGAAGTGGTAGTGACCCATAAAGGGATGGCGCGGTACGATACCCGAAAGTTCCGGGCGCTGCTTGACCGGCTTGCCTCGGCTCCTGATCCTAGCTAACGACCGTTTCCTCGCGGTTCACCGGAAAGACCACCGAACCCCCGCCCCCACATCCACCCCCGCCGCCGCGATGCCACTGGCGAAGGGCTGGTAAAACCGGTCCAGCAGGTTCTCACCCTTGAGCTGGAGGGAGACCCGTTCCGATACTTCGTAGGCGAGGTAGGCATTGATCGTCCACCAGCCGGGGGTGCCGAGGCCGTAGGGGGTGAGCTCGGG
>JBGTHX010000277.1:0-5328 GCA_041746055.1 Lewinella sp.
GCCCTCCCGCGCGCTCACCCGGTACTGCGCCTGCAGACCCGAAATGCTGATCAGCAAAAGGAACAGGAAGAGAAAGGGGCGTGTGGGGGCGGACATACGGGAAGCTTGACGCGACAATATACGCCCCCACACGCCTTCGCCGACCACCAGACCCGGGCCCGCGGCGTACCTTACCCCCAGCCGAAGCCCCCATGAATCGCCTCCCCCTCCTCCTCTGCCTGCTCACCGCCTGCCTGCCCCTCGCCGGACAGTTTTCCCTCACGCCGGAGCAACCGCCGGTCACCAATGCCGCCGGGGCCGACCTGCCGCTGGCCTGGCTGGGCGGCCTGAATGCCCCCCAGTACATGAGCACCGACCTGGATGGTGACGGCACCCCCGATCTCTTCCTCTTCGACCGGGCCGGGGACGCGATGATCGCCCTGCGCGGCGACGGCAACGGCCGATACATTCCCGCGCCGGAGCTCACGCGGGGCTTCCCCGGCGACCTCGAGCACTGGGTAATGCTCCGCGACTACGACGGCGACGGCATCGATGACCTCTTCGCCTATTCGGCCGCCAACGACGGCCTGCGCGTACACCGCGGCACCCGGGATACCGACGGGCTGCTCTCCTTCGACCCCGTGCCCGACTACGCCGGTCTCCGCTACCCCTTCAATAGCGGTACCATCCCCATCTTCATCACCTCCATCGACTACCCGGCGGTGGACGACCTGGACGGCGACGGAGACCTCGATATCCTCACCTTCAGCGTCGGCGGCGGCTACGTGGAGTACTACCGCAACCAGAGCGTGGAGCGCGGCTTCGGCACCGACACCCTCATCTATACCCTCGAAAGCGAGTGCTGGGGCGGCTTCTTCGAAAGCGGGCTCACCTCGGCCCTCGACCTGGCCCCCGCGCCCGGGGAATGCGCCCGGCAGCTACACCCCGGCATCCCCGTGGAGAGCCGCCACGCCGGCTCCACGGTGCTTACGCTCGACTACGACGGCGACGGCGTCAAGGACCTCATGCTCGGCGATATCTCCTTCGAGTACGTGGTGCTCGGGCGCAACGCCGGCACCCGCGAGGAGGCCTGGATCAGCAGCCAGGACCCCACCTGGAACACGGACGGCGTGATGGTGGACCTTCCCTTCTTCCCCGGCGTGTACCACCTCGATATCGACCAGGACGGCGCCCGCGACCTCGTGGCCAGCCCCAGCCAGACCCTCAATGCCGAGGACGTCAACGTCGGCTGGTACTACCGCAACGAGGGGACCGACGCGGCCCCGAATTTCGTGTTCCAGGACAGCCAGCTCTTCGTACGGCAGAGTATCGACTACGGCAGCGGCAGCCGTCCGGCGGCCTTCGATGCCGACGGGGACGGACGCCCCGATCTGGTCGTCGGCAACTCGGAGGATTACGGTCGCGACGGCCGCATCAACAGCCGCTTGCACCTGCTGCGCAACCTGACGCCCCCCGGGGGTGACGCCGCCTTCGAACTGGCCGACGACGACTACCTGGGTTTCAGCCGCTACCAGACCACCACCTCCGGCTTTGCGCCTGCCTTCGGCGACCTGGACGGCGACGGCGATGCCGATGCCCTCATTGGCGAGCGGACGGGGCAGCTCATCTTCCTGGAGAATACGGCCGGTCCGGGGCGCCCCGCCACCTTCGCCCCGCCCGTCTTCAACTACCAGGGGCTGGACGCCGGACAGGGCTCCACCCCTTACATCGCCGACCTTGACCGTGACGGTCTGCCCGACCTGGTCGTGGGGGGCTACGACGGGCGTATCCGCTTCTTCCGCAACATCGGTACCGCCTCGGCGCCCGCCTTCGATCCCGATCCCGCCGCCCCCGGCAACGCCCTGCAGCTCGGCGGCATCAATACCAACCGGCCGGGTTTCTCGACCGGCTATCCCAGTCCGGTGGTGCTCACCTACGCCGACCGCTTCCTGCTGGTCACGGGCAACCGGGCGGGTACCCTGGAAGCCTACGCATTCACCGACTACACCGCGCCCTTTACCGCCCTCAACGACACGGTGGCGGGACTGGACGCGGGCGGGTACTCCAGCCCGGCGGTGGCCGATCTCGACGGTGACGGAGGGGAGGACTTCGTCCTGGGCAACCAGCGCGGCGGCCTGAGCTACTACCGCTCCGACCTGCCCGCCGATCTGTCTACGGGCCTCTTTGAGGTGCCGGCCGAGGCCTTCCGTTTCCGGATCTTTCCCAACCCTGCTGCCGACCGCCTCCGGTTGACCGATCTGCCGGGAACGCGGGTGCAGGGGGTACTCCTAACGAGCGTAGACGGCCGTGAGGTAGGTCGCTACGTAGCCGACGGACAGCGTGATTTTTCGGTCGACGTGCGTCAACTCCCCGCGGGCATCTACCAGGTGACGGTTACGACCCCGGAGGGACGGGCCACCCGGCGCGTAGTGGTTTCGCCCTGATGCGGCGCGGCGGCGAACCTCAGCCCCCCGCACGCGATTGAAGGTCGTATGCACTCATCCGACAAGCCTATCCTCACCGAAAGCCAGCGCCAGATACCGCAGCTGCGGTGGGTAGATTCCTTCAGCCGTACGCTCGATACCCGATTCCGGATTCCCGGTACGGATATGCGCTTCGGGCTGGACTTCATTCTCGGGCTGGTCCCCGGCGCCGGCGATATCATTTCCCTCGGCATGTCGGGGACCCTCGTGGCCACGATGGCCAAGCACGGGGCCAGTCCGCGGCTCGTGGCACGGATGCTGTTCAACGTGATCCTCGACGCCTTCGTGGGTTCGGTGCCCATTCTGGGCAACATCTTCGACCTGGTGTACAAGGCCAACTACCGCAACGCGGAGCTGATGCGGGAGTACTACGAGGAGGGGAAGCACACGGGCAGCGTATGGCCGGTAGTGCTGGCCGTTGTCGGTGCCATTCTGGTGCTGATGGTCGTACTCGTCTACGTGACCGTCAAAATCTTCGAATTTATCTTCGGACTGTTCTGATCGAGGCCACGAGCTCCGCGCCGCGCTCCACAAGCTGGTCGAGGTCGAGGTGGGTATTGTCGAGCAGCACGGCGTCGTCGGCCTGCCGCAGGGGGCTGTCCGCGCGGTGGGAATCGATGTAGTCCCGTTCCTCCAGATTGGCGGCTACCTCCTCGCGGCTCACTTCCCGCCCGGCGTCGCGCAGTTCGCTCAGGCGGCGGTCGACGCGCGTTTCGAGCTCCGCGGTCACGAATAATTTGAGGTCCGCATCGGGAAATACCACCGTGCCGATATCCCGTCCGTCGAGGATGACGCCGCCGTCGGCGCCCATGCGCCGCTGCTGGTCCACCATCGCCCGGCGGACGCGGGAGAGGGCGGCGACGTTCGACACTTCTCCGCTGACGCCGAGACCACGGATCTCGCTTTCTACGTCCTCGTCGTTAAGCAGCACGTGGTTATCGGCCGGACGGAAGGAGATCGTGAGGTCGTGCATCGCCCGTTTTACCGCGGCGTCGTCATCCAGGTCTACGCCGGCGCGCTGGAGGTGGAGGGTGACGGCGCGGTACATGGCGCCGGTATCGATGTAGCTGTAGCCGAGTCGGCGGGCGAGGGCGCGGGCCAGGGTGGACTTCCCGCAGGCGCTGTAGCCGTCGATGGCTATGGTGTAGGAGGGGGTGGACAAGGGCAGAGCGTGCTGGTAGCCGGGCATGATACGGAGAAAGCCGATAACCAGCGGGTCATCGGCTTTCTCCGAGCGGTATCGTGGGGGGGGGCGGAAGCCCTGCGGGGTGGGCTAGTATTCGTCTTCGTTGAAGAGGAAATCGTCCTTCCGGGGGTAATCGGGCCAGATGTCGTCGATGGCCTCGTAGCTTTCGCCTTCGTCTTCCATGGCTTGCAGGTTCTCGATCACTTCGAGGGGGCTGCCGGAGCGAATGGCGTAGTCGATGAGTTCATCGCGGGTGGCGGGCCAGGGGGCATCCTCCAAATGTGAGGCAAGTTCGAGCGTCCAATACATACTGACTAATGGTTTAAGTACCTAAAAAAGCCCCCAGGCCGCTATTTGTTGTCCCGGGTTCGGGCGGCAAATGTACTTATTAACCCGAACTCGCGGCCGCATGTCAAAATTCACGGTCGGGAGTTCTGACAGTCAGTTACTTAGCTTGATTGTAGGTGCCGATCACGGTAAAGCTTTTATCCTCGTAACCGGGGGGCACGACGCCGATCCGACTGCTGTTGCGCGGACCGGTGGGGTCGCAGAATACGTAGCGCTGTCCCTTGTAGTTGAAGGAATCGCCGGGCATGTCGGCCCCGACGGCGACGGTGAGGTGGTCGTCGTAGGCAATAACGGCCATCGGCAGGTCGAGCAGATCCCGCACCAGGGCGAAGAAGAGGGCGGAGCGGTCTTCGCAGTCGCTGTAGCTGTAGCCGAACACTTCCTCGGGTACCATGGGCTTGGAGCGGCCGAAGTACTCGTTGTCTTCCTTGTAGGCGAAGGCCGAGCGGGTGAAGCTGGCCAGCAGCTCCAGTTGCTGCTGGGTGTCCATGTCCTTCATATAGCGCTCGAGCTGGGGGAGCAAGCTCTCGGCCAGGGTGGGGGAGAGCGGCGTATCCAGGTAGCAGTACTCATGGATGAAGGGGTAGTCGGTCATGATGTCGACCATGGTCTTGTCGAAGGTGACGTTCAGGTGCTGGGTCACGCCGTGGTAGTTGAACTTCAGTTCCTTCTCCACGGGCTGTTCGGCCAGTTCGGGCCAGCTGGGCAGCTGGAAGCCGAAGGACTTGCCACGGGGGTTGGGGTGCTCGTTGAAGATATAGAGCCGCTGCCGGCCCTTACAGTCTCCCTGCAGGCAGCTGATGTTGGCGTAGGCGCGACCGTCGGCCTCGATGAGGGGTATCTCGAAGAGGTCCTCCGTGGTGTACACGTTGATGAAGATGCGCTCGCCGCGGAAGGTCAGCCGGGCATCGAAGCCGGAGTCGATCAGCAGTTTGTAGAGGGTGATCTCCTGGGCGCGGGGCGACTGTCCGTGGTAGATCGAGTTGAGGGTGGTGCGGGCCAGCTTGAAGAAGAGGTAATCGTTGAGCTTGAACTGTCCCTTGGCGGCCAGCAGGTGGTTGAGCAGCACCTGGGTGGGGCGGCGTTCGAGCTGGTTGTAGGTGTTGCGGATGGAGGCGTTGGAGAGGGCGAGGGGTTCGCGGACCAGCATGCCCGGGTCGTAGGTGATGGCGACGGGCTGGGCGTAAAAGGGGAGGGAGAAACGTTGGTAACTGGCGGGATTGCCGAGGTTAGTTAGGTTCGTATTCGCGAAGGCGAGCAGGCAGAAGACCAGTGCAGCAAGCCGGGCGAGGACAATTTTCATGGGGTTTATTTTCAAGTATCGTGGAAAGT
>JBGTHX010000278.1:0-5384 GCA_041746055.1 Lewinella sp.
TGTATGGCACCTCCTTCGCGACCCCGGCCGTGACCGGTGCCTTCGGGCTGCTGTATTCCGCCCCCTGCGCCGGCTTCGGGCGGCTGCTCAGGAGCGACCCCGCCGCGGCGGCGCGGCAACTCCGGGACGTGGTGTTTGCCACCCTGCGCCCCCTCCCCACCCTGCGGGAGACCACCGTGACCGGCGGGGCCCTCGACATCGGCGGGGCCATGGGCCTGCTGATGGTGGGCTGCAACGAATGCGTACCACCCACCTCCTTCACGGCGGCCCCACCCGGCGACGCCTCCTCCGACCTGATCCTGAACTGGAACACTACCAATGCCACCACGCGTACCGAGCTGCGCTACCGCGTGAGCGGTGAAACGGAGTGGACCGTCGTCACCGGGGTCACCTCTCCCTACCGCCTGACGGGCCTGCCCACCTGCAGTGAGTATGACCTGCAACTGGCGGGCTACTGTGGAGATACCCCCGCGCTCTCGCCCCTGCTCACGGTGGAGACCCCCGGATGCTGCCGCTTACCGGATGAGTACCGCGTCAGCGCACTCGCCGGCGGACGCATCGCCGCGGAGTGGGCACCGCTGCTGAACGCCGAAAGCTACACCCTCCGCTACCGCACCGGTGAGGAGGACTGGACCGAACTCACTACCACGGAATTCAGGGTGGAACTCACCGGCTTGCGCAATTGCCGGCCGTACGAGGTGGAGCTGCGCACGAATTGCGCCGGCGGAGCTACCCGCTTCCAGGGTCGCCGGGTACAGAAAACGCTGGGCTGCGGGGTATGCCTGGATGCCGATTACTGCCTGCCTACGGGATTCGGCAACGAGCAGGAATGGATCGCCCGCCTCGAGATCCCCGGCATCCTGGATGTTAGCTCCGAACGGGAGGTCGACGGCTACCGGAACTTCGGGGACGAGACCGTCGCCAGCATGGTGCCCGGAGGCATCTATCCCGTCACGCTCACTCCTGGCTACCGGGGCAGTGGCTTCACCCAGGACTTTCACATGTACGTAGACTGGAACCAGGACGGCACCTTCTCCGACAACGAACTCGTGCTCCAGCAACCCGCCGGCCGGGGGGAATCGGCGAGTGGAACGATCACCGTGCCGGAGGACAGCAGCCTGGGTCTCACCCGTATGCGGGTGATTATGCAATTCACCACGGTGCGTACCGGACCCTGTCCGGCGGGCAGCAACCAGCAGTACTCCGGCGAAGTTGAAGACTACTGCCTGGACGTGACCCCCGCCCGGGGTTGTCCGCCCCCGCCCACCCTGGCGGCCGTTTACGATGAGGGTGCCGACGTCACTACTATTTCGTGGGGAGCTTCCGCGACACCCGGTAATTCCTACCGCCTTCGGTACCGTCCGGTGGATGCCGAAACGTACACCGAGAGCACGGTCGAGGGGCTCACCTACGCCGTGGAGCAACTCAACCTATGCAGCAGCTACGAAGTGCAGGTAGCCAGCCGCTGCGACGGCGAATCCGGCGACTACCGTACGGTGGTTTTCGGCGACAATTGCGTCTCCACACGCCCGGAGAGCCTGCCCGAAACGGCCTGGTCGCTTAGCCCTAATCCCGCGGGAGATTACACCGACCTGCGGTGGTCCGCCCCCCTCATCCCCACCTACGCGGCAGTGTACGCCGCCGACGGGCGGCGGGTTCTGGAAGTCTCCCTGGATCCGGCGGCCAGAGCGTGGCGGCTGCGGACCGCCCGGTTGCCGGCCGGCGTGTACGTGCTACAGCTGCGCGACGGGGCCGGCCGGAGTGGCAGCCGGCGGCTCGTGGTCCGGTAAGCGTACGTAGCCGCGGACGGATTACCTTTGCGCCATGAGCGTACACAAACCGAGCGACGTAAAGCGGGTGACCACCCTCACCCTCCGCGCCATGAAGGAGGCGGGCGAGAGGATCGCCATGCTGACGGCATATGATTACTCCACCGCCCGCATCCTCGACGCGGGCGGCGTGGACGTGCTGCTGGTGGGCGACTCCGCCAGCAATGTCATGGCCGGCCACGAAACTACGCTCCCCATCACCCTGGACCAGATGATCTACCACGCTTCCAGCGTGGTACGCGGCGTGCAGCGGGCCCTGGTAATCGTGGACCTGCCCTTCGGTACCTACCAGGGCGACAGCAAGATGGCCCTGAAGTCCAGCATCCGCATCATGAAGGAGAGTGGCGCCCACGCCGTCAAATTAGAGGGAGGCCAGGAAGTGGAGGAAAGCATCCGCCGCATCCTGACGGCCGGTATTCCCGTCATGGGGCACCTCGGCCTCACCCCCCAGTCGATCTACAAATTCGGCACCTACACCGTCCGGGCCAAGCAGGAAGCGGAGGCCCGCCGGCTGATGAAGGACGCCAAGATGCTCGAAGACCTGGGCTGCTTCGGGATGGTGCTCGAGAAGATTCCCGCCGACCTGGCCCAGCGCGTCAGTGAGTCGGTGGAGATTCCTACCATCGGCATCGGCGGCGGGATGCATACCGACGGCCAGGTGCTGGTGACCCAGGACATGCTGGGCATCACCCAGGATTTCCACCCCCGCTTCCTGCGCCGCTACGCCGAGCTTTTCGACGTGATTCGGGAAGCGACCACTTCTTACGTGAACGACGTCAGGTCGGGCGCTTTTCCGAACGAGGAGGAACAATATTGATTTAAGGTCGGAACCGACCCCGTGTTATGAAGCAGCTAATAGGTATTATCATCCTCGTCGTACTGGCCCTGGTGGGCTACGTATACTATCAGCTCATGGTAGTGCCGGTGGTGCCGGAAAATCTGGATGAACCCGTGGCGGTGGAGATAGCCACCGGCAGCAACTACGAGCAGGTGATGGATAGCCTGGCCGTGCACGGCATCCGGCCTTCGCGGACCTTCTTCGACCCGCTGGCCGGACAGATGGGTTTCCGCAAGGACCGCATGCGCGCCGGCCGCTTCACGCTGGAGCCGGGCAGCAGCGCCATCCAGGTGATCCGTAAACTGCGCGGCGGTGCCCAGGCCACCGTAGACGTAGTGCTCACCACCGAGCGGGAACCCATGAACGTCGCCGCCAAGGTGGCCCGCTTCCTGGAGCCCGATAGCGTGGCTTTCCTCCGCTTATTCCAGGACACCCAGTACATCGACAGCATCGGCTACACCCCGGAAACCCTGCAAACGCTCTTCGTCCCCAATACCTACGAGATGTACTGGAACGCCACGCCGCGCGACTTCGTCGCCCGCATGGTAAAGGAGCACGACCGCTTCTGGCAGTCCGACGGCCGGCTGGAGAAGGCCCGCGCCCTTACGTTGAGCCCGGCCGAGGTCTACACCCTGGCCAGTATCGTCGAAAAGGAGAGCCTGGCCCCCCAGGAACGCCCCCGCATCGCGGGCGTCTACCTGAACCGGCTGCGGATCGGCATGCCGCTGCAGGCCGACCCCACCGCCGTATTCGCGACGCGGGAGTTCAACGTCGGACGCGTCCTGAACCGCCACATCGAATTCGACAGCCCCTACAATACCTACCGCTACCGCGGATTGCCCCCCGGCCCCATCACCATGTCCAGCGTCGGCAGCATCGACGCCGTTCTGAATCCGGAGGAGCACAAGTACCTCTACTTCTGCGCCCGGGGCGACGGCAGCGGCATGCACAATTTCGCTACTACCCTGGCCGGGCACTCGCGCAACATCGCCATCTACGTAGCCAACCTCCGGGAGCGGGGCATCCGCTAGTCCTACCGCTTCATGACCTGCACGGTCCGGACGGCCTTGCCCACCGTAACCCGCAGCAAATAAAGGCCCGCCGGGACCCCGCTCAGATCGAAGGACCCCTGCACCTGCGCCCGCCGCCCCAGTTGCTGCAGCTCGATCCGGCGACCGGTAGCGTCGAATACCTCCAGACGGATCTCCTCGCTACCCGGCAGTTCCAGCCGCACTTCCAATTGTCCCGCCGTGGGGTTGGGGAAGACCTGTAAGGCCGCCAGCAGCCCGTCCGGGTCGTCGGTGGCCACCGCCTGCATATCCACGGTTAAGGCGATCTCATCGGTACAGCCCACGGCGTCGGTGACGGTGACGGAGTAGTCGGCGAGGCTGAGGCTGTCTGCCGACTGGGTCGAGTCGCCGTTGCTCCAGGCGTAATCGTAGGGCGGCAGGCCGGCCCCCACCAAGACATAAGCCACGCCGTCATCGGCAAATACCCCGGAGGGCGGAGTAGTGGTGTAGCGCAGGTCGAGGTTGCCGGGGCAGCGCCGGACCCCGAAGTCATCGAAAGAAATGAAGACGTCCTCCGTGCCGCTTCCGGCGACCGTGATTCCGAATACATATCCGCTCCCCACGGGACCGGTAAAGGAGTAGGTGGAATCGGCCGGCACGTCGCTGAGGTCTATGACAATCACTGCTTCGTCCTGACAAGCGGAAGCATACGTGACCAGGAGGCGGTCGATTCCCTCATTTACCGGGTTACCGTCTCCGTCACGCAGCCGCAGGGTGAAGGTCACCGAGTCCCCGGACTCGAACACGCCGTAGGCCGAGGTCGTGAAACTCATATCGGTATCCCCCGCATTCAGGTTATCGGTCAGGGCCAGGGATGGCGTGCCCGCACGCCGGGCGATGGTGAGATCGGCGGGGATATCCCAACCGTCTGGGCGGCGCCCGTCTTCGAAGTCCACCAGGAAAGGCAGCTGCTGCACCGGAGGATACACATAAGTAAGGGTATCGTTGTAGGCAGCGGAATCCCCCTCGGCGGACACCCGGAACAGGATGCGGTTACTGACGGCATTGTCCGTGGTCACCGGTCCGGAGAAGCGGTAGGTCACCGGGGTACCGGGCACCTGGGGCGCGGCGGCCCGCTCGCTTACTTCGGCTCCCCCGTTGAGGGAGTAGCTGACGGTCACGGAATCCACCGGCTGGCTGCCGAGGGTGGTGAAGGTGAAGGCCAGGGTATCGGTGCGCTCCTCGCAGTTGGTGTCATTGAACAGACCGGCCCGCACCGCGGCGTAGTCCGTAGCCTGCATACGGGTGATGCGGAAGTTGTCGATGGCTACGCCTTCGCGCTGTCCGTCGCCATCGCTTTTGAAGAGGAAGCGGAAGCGAACGTCCTCCATCCCGGCGTAGCCCTGCAGCTGCTGGCTCACAAGGGCGTAACCGCCGTTGAAGCCGCCATTGCCGTCCCACTGCTGCTGCACGCCGTTGTTGTACCAGTTGATGCCGGTGGCGTTGCGCCGGACGGTGCGCCAGGTGGCTCCGCCGTCGGTCGTGGCCTGGAAGGATAGGCCGTCGAATTCCGCCTCGGTATCCACGTCGAGCAGAAAGGAGACGTAGGGGTCCGCGGTAAGCCCCGAGAAGTCGAAGCAGGGTGAGGTCAGGTAGCTGAGCTCGTTGTCGTTGTAGAGGCCGGTCGGGTTGGTGACGTAGGCGAAG
>JBGTHX010000279.1:0-4784 GCA_041746055.1 Lewinella sp.
GCGGGACCAGACGTGGACGATGTGGCCAGCGGAAAGAAGTCGGTCGACCAGCGCCCGGCCGATGCCGGAACTGCCGCCGACGATGAGGTAGGTTGCCATGGGAGGGAATTAAATGCAACGACCCGACCGGCGGGGCCGGTCGGGTCGTATATAAAGGATGATAAATCCCGGGCGGTCGGTTTAGTTGACCGATTCGCTGAGTTTCTTACCGGGCTTGAACTTCACTACGTTCTTGGCCTCGATCTGAATGGTCTCGTTGGTGCGGGGGTTACGTCCCTCACGGGCGGGGCGGTTGTTTACCGAAAAGGTGCCGAAACCTACCAGGCTCACGCTGTCTTCACTTTTGAGGGCGTCCTCGATGCTGGCGAGCATGGCGCTCAGGGCGTTCTCCGCCTGGTCTTTGGTGAGTCCGGATTTGTCGGCGATGGACGATACAAGTTCTCCTTTGTTCATTGGAATAGGAATTGTGGAAAGTTAAAAAACGGCAAATAGAGCTTGCCGACTGAATATGGTTTCGTTAGGTGCATGAGGGGCAAAGCACACCGCCCTGACGCGCTCAAGCACCCAAGTTAGTCCTGCAAACGTATGAAAAAGCCTAGTGTTTATCCCGTTTTCCTTATTTTACTAGGGTTCGCGCTCCTTTTTTCGACCTCCTGCAGCCGCAAATCCGGGTGTGCCGTCAACGACAAAACCGCCCATATGAAGAAGGCAAAACGCAGCAGTAAGAACCGCGACGTCTTCGGCAACCGCTAAAATTAGCGTTGCATCCGGGGCAATTCCCGCATCCGCTCTATCATTTCCATTCTTTGGATAATACCTGACCGCCTGATCTCCCGCACTTTATACGGTCGCTTGCCCTGGCTTTCGTAGTAGGTACGCATAAGCACCTCCACCACGATCCCCACCGTCACCAACTGGATGCCGGCCAGCAGCAACAGGGCCCCCAGAATGAGCAGGGGCTTGCCCCAGATGTCCTGGCCCAGAAATTTGAGCACCAGCAAATACAGGTTGATCCCCGCCCCGACGGCGAACAGGGCCATCCCCACCTGCGCGAAGAGGTGCATGGGCTTCTGCAGGTACTTTTTGAGGAACACCATGAGCATGAGGTCGCTCACCACCTTGAAGGTGCGCCCGATGCCGTACTTGCTCACCCCGAACTGACGGGCGTGGTGGCGTACGGGGATCTGGGTGATGCGCGCGCCCTCCAGACTGGCGAGTACCGAAATAAAGCGGTGTAGCTCCCCGTAGATGCCCAGGTCCTTGGCGATCTCGGCCCGGAATAGCTTGAGGGCGCAGCCGTAATCCCGCAGGTGCACTCCGCTGAGCTGGCGGATGAGCCAGTTGGCGATGCGGCTCGGGAGCTTGCGGTTGATGCGGCCATCCTGCCGGTTGACGCGCTCGCCCACCACCAGGTCCCAGTCTTTGTCGCGGACCATTTCCAGCATGGCCGGCAGGTCGGCGGGGTCGTTCTGCAGGTCGCCGTCCATGGTGGCGATGAAGTCCCCGCGCGAGGCATCGATCCCGGCCATAAGCGCCAGGCTCTGTCCGTAGTTCTTGCGCAGTTCCACCACTACGAGGTGGGGATCGTCGAGCGACTTGAGCAGCTCTACGGATCCGTCCGTACTCCCGTCGTCGACGTAGATGATCTCGTACGCCATCCCGTCCAGCGCGGCGTGGAGGCGTTCGAGGAGGGGCGGGATATTCTCCCGCTCGTTGAGGATGGTGACTACGACGGAAAGCTCCAAGGTCTTCGGCTTGTGCCCGCAAGGTACGGCTTGCGCTCCGCAGCCCTCAATCCCGCAGCGGGATGCCGGTGCCCATGCCGTCCTGTAAGTGCTCGTCTTCGCGACCCGTCCCGGGCAAGCCGTCTACCATCGGGCCCACGGGGAAGCGTACCTGCCGGTGCCGGAGATAGAGGGAATCGACCGCGCTCACCCGCACTCCCGGGTACTGGTCGGGATTCACCACGTAGGCCGCCTCCGCCGGAAAGCTGCCGAACCGCCGCGGTACCACCCCGCCCCGGGCGGTGCTCAGGTACCAGCCCGTAGCCGGCTCGATGAGGGTATGGCGGTAGATGAGCAACTCCCGGTGGCGGGTGCTTTCCACGACCGACCGGGCACTCGCCCGCACTTCCAGTCCCCGGGCGTCGCCGGCTACGCGCGGCGGGAGCACGAACCAGTCGAAGCCGATGCGCAGGATCAGCAGGAAGCAGCAGAACAGCAGCAGGAAGTTGGTCTCATCGCGCCAGCCCGCCACGACCACGGCACCCGCGGCCCCGCCCACCGCCACGCTCTTCCACCACGGGAAGGTCACCACGGCCGTCTGGGGCACCAGCGGCGCGACGGGGATCAGCACCGCCACGAGCGTCATGACGGTCAGCAAGGTGATGCGGAGCACGCGATACGTCTTGCTCCGGTCCGCGGCGTGCAGGCGGTGCAGCCAGAGCAGGCTCCCGAACAGCAGCGGAAATAGCATCAGAAGGTAACGGGGGTACACATTGGGGGAAAGCCAGTATACCGGGATATTCACCGCGAAGGCCAGCAGGCAGAAGGCTGCAAAATCGTTGGCGCGCAGCAGGGCCAGGCTGCCGCGGCGCAGCAGGTAAACGAGCAGCAGCGTCCAGGGCAGGAAGTGGTAGGCCATCGCGAAGGGAAAGCTCAGCAGGTGGCGCACCGTGGACCAGGCCCCGTAGGTGACCGGGGTACGCTTGCTGCTCTCCTCCAGCAGGCGGGTAGCGACCCGGGCGGGGTCCACGTACCGGGCGTAGGCCAGGTAATAGATGCCGAGCACGGCCAGGCCCAGCAGTCCGCTCACCAGGTGGGCGGGCCGGAAGAGTTGCTTCCAATCCCGTTGCCAGCCGACGATGGCCAGGACCGACAGCCCCTGGAAGACGATCGCGGGCAGCCCCTTCAGCAGGAAGGCCGCGGCCATGAGCCCGTAGGCTCCCAGGAAGGCCGGCCACCAGAGGCCCCGTGACCCGAAGCGGTAGAGCACCATGATCTGGGTGTAAATGACCCAGCTGAAGCAGACGTCGATGAGCCCCAGCATGCTGTCCCAGAAGAGCATACGCCCGCAGGTCACCACGGTAAGGGCGTGGACGGCCGCGAGGTAAGTGCCGAAATGCCGGCGGCTGAACCAGAAGGTGGTAGCCGCAAAACCGAGCAGGCTCAGCACGGTGGGCAGGCGGGCGGTCCACTCGTCCGCCCGGCCCAGCAGCCAGAAGCACGCCGCCAGGATCCAGTTCCAGAGCGGCGGCTTGTTGAGGTAGGCGTCGGCGTGCATGGTGGGCGCCAGGTAGTTGCCGCTCCACATCATCTCCCGCGCGACCAAGGCCCGGATGGCCTCGTCGTCGATGAAGACCGGCCACCCGAGATGGATCAGCAGGGCGGGAAACAGCAACGCGACCGCCAGGATGTAGTACCACTTACGCACCGGGGCGAAGATACATGCCACGTTTTCGCCCCCCGGTGCGCGAACGACCGAACGCCGGTCTTAATGTGGTGTTAAACCACGACGGGACAGTGCATTCGGTCAACCACCCGGTACCGCCGAACATTACCTATAAACATCCCGGCTTTGCCCGACAATCCATGGGGCATCTTCGGAGTTCCTAAAAGAAAATCTATGAAAACGAGAGGCTCCCTGCTCTTTTCTGCCCTGCTTCTAGTGTTCGCGCTGCTCGCGGCTACCCTACCGACCGACCAGATCGACGTGCCGCCCGGCGACGCGCCCTCGGTCATCCTGCGCACCATGCTGGCCAACCTGGAGAATTATCACTACCAGCCGGTGGACATCGATGACGATTTCTCCGAGCGGGTCTATGAACAGTACCTGAACGACGTCGACGGCGCCCGCCTCTTCTTTACTCAGGAGGACATTCAGGACTTTTCCTCGTACAAGGATCTGATCGACGACCAGAGTAAGGCCGGCGAGTACACCTTCTACGACCTCGTCCAGCAGCGCTGGATGGCCGCCCTCGACAAGGCCGCAGGCTGGTACACTGAAATTCTGGCCCAACCCTTTAACCTCGACGAAAAAGGCACCTTCACCGACCGCGACGAAACCTCCCCCTGGGCGGCCGACGATGCGGAACTGAAGCGGTACTGGCACGACTACATGAAGCGCGACGTGATCCGCCAGATCGCCGACGAGCGTGAAGACATGGCCCAGGACACCACCGGCAAGGTCTACCCGACCGTAGACTCCATGGAGGCCGGCTTCCGGGCCGACATCCTGGACCGCTACCAGGCCTGGTTCAAGCGGATGCGCGAGATGAAGCCCAGCGTGAAGCAAGGGCAGTACCTCAATTCCATGACCGCCGTATTCGACCCCCACACCAGCTACTTCCGGCCGAAGGACAAGGAATCCTTCGATATCCGCTTCAGCGGTCGACTGGAAGGCATCGGAGCAACCCTGCAGACCGACGATGAGTACACCAAGGTGAGCTCCATCGTAGTCGGTGGCCCCGCCTGGAAGGGCAAGGAACTCAAGGAGGATGACGTGATCATGGGCGTCCGCCAGGAAGGTGAGGAGATCGTGGACATCAAGGGCATGCCCCTCGAGGACGTGGTCGACAAGATCCGCGGCAAGAAGGGCACCATGGTGTACCTGAAGGTGCGCAAGCCCGACGGTACCGTCAGTACCATCGACATCGAGCGCGACATCATCATCATTGACGAGACCTACGCCAAGTCGCTCATCATCAACGACGACGAGGGACAGGAGCGGATCGGCTATATTTCGCTGCCCAGCTTCTACGCCGACTTCGAGAACGAGGACGGCCG
>JBGTHX010000280.1:0-5661 GCA_041746055.1 Lewinella sp.
CCGTAGAAAGTACCATTGAAATTGGCGTAGGCCGTTCGCGCCCGCTCGTTGCGGGTCACCGTCATGAAGGCCTCCAGTTGCTCCTCGAAGGCCGGCAGCTCGGTGTCCACGGGCAGTTCTGCCAGCTGGGCGCGGGTGGCGAACGACAGTAGTACCAGGGCACTCAAAAATAATCTACGCATAGGGGCGTTGTTCAATCACGCTGAAATTCAAAGGCCCGCCAGTCTTCGCGAGCCTCTCTCCGCAGCAGGGCAAATCCCAGGCCGGTGAAGTGGTCCACCAGCCGGTCTTCGTCCTGAGCCAGAATGCCACTCAGCAGCGCGGTACCACCCCGCCGCAGGCGGTCTTTCAACGCCCCCCCCGTCTCCAATAGTACGTTCCGGTTAATGTTTGCCAGTACCAGGTCGTACGGCCGTCGTACGGGCACGTCCTCCAGCAGACCGTGGATGATTTCGTCCAGTCGGACCCCGTTTGCCGCCGCGTTGTCGACCGTATTCTCCACGGCCGGCGCCTCGATGTCGACCGCGTCCACCACGCCGGCCCCGAGCCGGGAAGCCAGGAGTGCCAGAACGCCCGTACCGCAGCCGTAATCGAGAACGGCTTCTCCCCTGCCCGCACCGCCGGCGTACCGGTCCAGGATCAGGTCACACATCATATAGGTGGTAGCGTGGTGCCCCGTGCCGAAGGCCATCCGCGGGTCGATCACCAGTTCCTGGCCGACCGTAGGATCCGCCGCGTGGAAACTGGCCCGGATGAGCAGGCGGTGGCCGAGGCGGATCGGCTCGAAACCGCTTTCCCACACGGCGTTCCAGTTTTTGTCCTCCATCTCCTCTTCCTGGTAGGAGAAGTGATGCCGGGCGGATAACGCGTCGAGCACCTCCACCCAGTGCTTCCGCCCGGCGCGGTCGGCGTAGGCGGTAAACCCCGACTCCTCTTCGAGAAATGAATCAAACCCGGCATCGGCGAGTCGGGCGAGAATGATATCCGAATCTTCGGGGGGGCAGTGGATGTGGTAGCAATTGTACATGGGGCAAAGGTCGGTGCGGCGGGGCGCAGGTGCAAGGCAGTAAACAGCCGCGCCCGATCACTACCTTTCGGAAATGAAATACAAGCGGTCGTGAAAGTGCAGGTCTACTACACCGGCAAAACCACCGAAAAGTACCTCCGGACGGGTGAAGAGATCTACGTCAAGCGGCTGGGCCACTACCTGCCGATCACCTTCACCGTCCTACCGGACGTGCGCCAGGCCGGTAAGCTGGGTTCCGACCGCCTGCGGGAGCTGGAAGGCGAAGCCCTGCTGAGCAAGATCGGGCCGGAGGACCGGCTGGTGCTGCTGGACGAAAAGGGGGAGAGCTACCGCAGCACCGCCTTTGCCGCATGGCTCGAAAAGGAATTCCACCGTCCCGCCCGCAGACTCGTCTTCGTAGTGGGAGGCGCCTTCGGTTTTTCCCCGCAGGTATACGGGCGGGCGGATCACCTGCTCCGGCTCAGCGACATGACCTTCAGCCACCAGATGGTACGGCTGTTCTTCACCGAGCAACTCTACCGGGCCATGACCATCCTCCGCAATGAAAAGTACCACAACGAATGAGTGAGCCTACCCTACCCGCCCGTTTCCGGGATTTCGTGGGCCGCAAGGCACTCTTCCAGCCGGAAGATAAATTGCTGCTGGCGGTAAGCGCGGGCCTCGACAGTACGGTCCTGGCACACCTCCTCAGGGAAGAGGGATACCAATTCGCTCTGGCCCACTGCAACTTCCGGCTTCGGGGGGAGGATTCGGACCGCGACGCCGCGTTTGTCCGGGAACTCGCCGCAGCATTGCAGGTCCCCCTCCACGAAACCACGCTGGCCCTGCTGGAACAAGAAGCGGGTACCCTGCGGATTCAGTTGCGCGCCAGAGTGGGGAGGTATAAATATTTTAAGAAAATTCTGGATGAGTACAATTACGATGCGCTGCTCACGGCGCATCACCTGGACGATGCCCTGGAGACCACGCTAATGAACCTCGTCCGGGGTACGGGACTGTCCGGACTGAGGGGGATCCCGCCGCGCACCGCCTTCCCCACCGTACGGCCCCTGTTGGAAGCTTCGCGGGAGGAAATTCTGGCGTACGCCGGCGCACGCGACATAGCGTGGCGGGAGGACCGGAGTAACACGGACCGCAAGTACCGCCGCAATGCCCTGCGGATGGACGTGGTACCCGTCCTGCGGGAAATGGGCCTGACCGACCAGTCGCTCCGGCAGACGCTCTCCCACCTGCGATCGGCGGAACGCTTGTACCGGCGGGCCGTGGCACGGGAGCCCGGCTTTGAGCAAAAGGGAGAAGTGTTGGTGCTCGACCGCACACGAAATCAGCTGGGCGGCGAGGATACCCTCACCGTACTCCGGGAGATGACCGGGCATATGGGCTTCACGGACGAGCAGTACCGGCAGATGCTGGAAATCTCGGGGAACGCCCGGATCAGTAGCGCAACCCACGTCGCCCACGTTAGCCCGGGGCGCTTACGGCTGGCTCCCCTGGTGGATACCCCACTACCCTGCCGGATCCAGTCCCTGCCCGCGGAAGTAAGCTATGGTCGCGCCCGTTTTTCGTTGCAGGTGACGGGTCAACCGCTGCGCCTGGATGAAAAGCGGGTACAGTACGCGCAGCTTCCGGATCTGCCCCTGCACCTGCGGCCCCGCCAGCCAGGTGACCGCTTCGAACCGCTGGGGATGCCGGGCAGCTCGAAAAAAGTAAGCGACTTCTTCATCGACGCCAAGGTACCCGCCTGGGACCGGGACCGCACGCCGATCCTGACCGACGCCGCGGGCACCATCCTTATGATCGTAGGCCACCGGATCGCCGATGCTTTCGCGCTGACCGGCGAGGAAGAGGAGGTGCTGCGGGTGGAGCGGCTCAAATGAAGGAGCCCCGATTCGCTATGCGAATCGGGGCTCCTAAAAACAACGTTCTCGGAAGGTTATTCCGGGACCTGTGCCGGGTCAAGCAGGTCGTAGAACTGATTCAGCTTTGGAAGCAGGATGATGCGGGTACGGCGGTTCGTGGAGCGGTTCTCGGCGGTGGAGTTATCCACCAGCTGATTGTATTCTCCCCGACCGGCGGCAACCAGGCGGTTGGGGTCGATATCGTACTTGCTCTGGAGGGCCTTGACTACCGCGGTGGCGCGGAGGACGGAGAGGTCCCAGTTGTCTTTCACACAAGCGGTATTGATGGGCACGTTATCGGTGTAGCCTTCGACCATGATTTCCAGACCGGGACGGTCCTTGGCGATGGAGGCGATCTTGGCCAGCACCTCGTTGGCGCGGTCGGAGATCTGGTAGCTACCGCTCTTGTAGAGCATTTTGTCGGAGAGGTTGATGTACACCACGGTCTTATCGACCTGGATGTTGACGTCCTGGTCCTCAATACCATCGGCGAGTGCGCTCTTCAGGTTAACGGCGAGGGCGAGATTGATACTGTCGGCTTTAGACTTGGCGGCCTGGAGGAGGCGGATGTACTTGTCTTTTCCCTCGAGTTGAGAAAGGGTGTTGCCGATGTTGTCGTTGGCTCCCTGGCTCAGCACGGTGAGGTTACCGACCTGTTCGAGTTGGGCGTCGCGTTGCTTGCGGAGGTCGGCGATGGTTTCGTCGCGATCCTGGGCACGCTGCGTGGCACCTTCCAGTTGCTGGTTAATCTGCATCTCCCGGCGTTCGCACTCGGCGAGCTGCTGGGCGTAGCGGTTGATCTCCTGGTTGCGCTGAGCGAGCAGCTCATCGCGGGAAGCCAGGTCGGTCTGGAGGGTTTCGTACTTTTTTTTGCTGACGCAGGAGGTGAGCCCGACCAGCATGAGAAGAAGGAAGAGAGGAATCTTGTGCATAACGATAGGTTGAGTAGGACTCCCGGGAGGGTAAATTCGAGAGTTCGCCATAGAACGAGGGACCCGGGCCCATGTTCATGGCACGGTGAAGCGGCAAATATTCGGAAAATTAGTGGGATTATCCGCTAAAATGATGAAGGATTAAAATACCGCGCACTTAACTACCGCGCTGCGATCCGGACCGGTGAGCCGGAGCCAGTAGATACCCGCAGCCAGTGGAGTAAGGTCCACCTCGAGGGCTCCAGGTATTCCTTCCACTTCTTGTAGCGGCAGCGGACCGATCCGCCGGCCGGCCGCGTCGAATGCCGTGATTTCAAGCTCACTCAGTCCGTTCATCGCGTTGGTACGCACCGTAGTCCGTCCCGCCGTAGGGTTCGGACTCACGGAAAGTATTCCGAATGCTTCGTCTCCCGATTCACAGGCCTCCAGGAGGACGGCCTGTGCAACGGCCACCTGCAATACGCCCCCCGTTACGGACTTTCCGGTGAGGGAAGGTACCCGGGCAGTGGATCCGACCACTGCATCTCGCACGAGACGCGCAGCGGATGGGGGATCGCGCAGGCTCAGCGCGTTCAAATACGGGCACGGGGTAGCGTACAACAACGAAATCGCGCCGGCCACGTAGGGGGCAGCCGCGCTGGTTCCCCCGAAACCTGAATAGGCATCGCCGGGGCGCGTGGTGAAACTCCCCTCCCCCGGCGCCGCCAGGTCTACCACGGTGGCCCCGTAGGCGGAGGAGGGGTGCAGACGGTCATCCCCGTCGGCATTGGCTACCGCCACGAGGTATTCACTCGGGCAGTCGGTAGGCATATCCCCGTAAGTATCGACATCCTCCGATACATTTGAAACGCTGGCGGCCGTCAGGATACCCACGGCGCCGAGGCGGTCGTACATCCCGCCCCAAACGGGATACTCCGTGCAGGTGGCCCCCTCAATACCGAAGCTGGCGTTGGTCGACACGACCAACGCGCCGCGCAGGCCGCTGCTTTCGTTGAACAGGCGCCGCTGGGTGATCGCGTATTCGTAGGCTTCGATGATGTCGGCTACCGTACTGATCTGCAATAGCATCAGGTGAGCGGACCAGTTGCTGCCCGCTACGCCTACGCCGTTATTCCCGACCGCGCCCAGCAGCCCGGCCACCGCGGTACCGTGGGTCTCCGGATCGAAGGCGGGATGGTCGTCGACGAAGTTCCACCCTTCCACATCATCCACGTAGCCGTTCCCATCATTGTCGAGACCGTCACCCGGCACTTCCTCCGGATTGCTCCACAGGTTCCCGGAGAGATCCTCGTGGCCGATGTCGAAGCCGGCGTCCAGCACGGCCGTCACGATGGGTATTCCGGTGGCCGTGGTTCCGCCGGTGGTCACGTCCCATGCCGCTTCGAAACCGGACCGCGCAAAGTTTTGCTGCCGCTGGTAGAGTGGATCGTCAGGGAGGGCACGCGGTGTGATGCGGTAGTTAAACTGCACGGCTTTTGTTGCCTTGCTGCTGAGTAATTTAGCGCGATTCATCTCGGCTGAGGATGAATCCGGAAAGGTCAGCAGATCAATATGCTCCGTCAGCCCTCGAATACGGTACGCATTGTCCCTTCCCTTGGCAGGTCCGTGACCCGATAGCCATTCGACGATCAGCTCATCGGCGATACGCTGCCCCGACAGACCGCCGGACAACAGCAGCACAAGGGGTAGCACCAGGCAGCTGGCCGGCGTGGCCGCCCGAGGTAGAGCTTGCTTACTGAAATTCACCGCGGCGCATCAAACGTTCCGTAGCCAGGCGGGTGCGGTAGGCCACCCCGGCCATCCA
>JBGTHX010000281.1:0-6283 GCA_041746055.1 Lewinella sp.
CAGGCCACCTGACACCCGACACCCGAAACCCGACACCCGAAACCTGACACCCGACACCCGAAACCCGACACCCGAAACCTGACACCCGCCACCCGCGTCAGCAACACAGGCCACCCGAAACCCGACACCCGAAAAACCTACCCCCCCCAAAGATTGTCTACTGACCATGTCGCAACTAACCTTCCCCGAATTCGAATACCAGCGCCCCGACCTGGACCGGCTCGAGCACGCCTTCCATGCCGTACTGGCCGAACTGAATACCGCCGAGACCGTCAACGACGCCATCGCCGCGGTGGAGCAGATCGACGCCATCCGCGCCAGCGTGGCCACGGCCTATAATATCGGCTACATCCGCTACAGCATCGACACCCGCGACCCCTTCTACCGCGAGGAAAAGGACTGGTTCGACAACCACCTGCCCCGCACCGAGCAGTGGCGGGTCGATTACTACCGCGCCCTCCTCGATAACCCCCACCGCGAGGCCCTGGAGGCCCACTTCGGAGCGCAGCTCTTCGACTCGGCTAAGGTGAGCATCAATACCTTCCGGCCGGAGATCCTGGGGGAGCTGCAGGAGGTCAACAAGCTGAGCAGTGAATTCACCCAGCTGCGCGGCGGCGCCGAGATCGAGGTGGACGGTAACACCTACAACCTCTCCAGCATCGCCCCCCTCGAGCAGGTCGCCGACCGCGAAAAGCGGAAGGAGGCCAGCACCGCGAAGTGGAACTGGTTTGCCGAGCACCGCGGCCGGCTGGAAGACATCTACGGCGAAATGGTGAAGCTGCGCACCACCATGGCCCACAAGCTGGACTATGACAACTACGTCGGCCTCGGCTACGCCAACATGAACCGCACCGATTACGGCCCCGACGAGGTGGCCAACTTCCGCCGCCAGATCCGGGAGTACATCGTGCCCATCGCCCAGCGCCTCTACGAGCGGCAGCGGGAGCGCATCGGCGTCGACCGGCTGCACTACTACGACCTGAGCTTCCGCTTTCCCGACGGTAACCCCACGCCCACCGGCAGCCCGGAGCAGATCGTAGCCCACGCCGACAAGATGTACCAGGAGCTGAGCCGGGAAACCGGCGACTTCTTCCGCGTGCTCCAGGACCGCAAGCTTATGGACCTGGAGGCCAAGGACGGTAAGGCCCCCGGCGGCTACTGCACCTTCGTGAACGAGTACCAGGCCCCCTACATCTTCAGCAACTTCAATGGCACGAGCCACGACATCGACGTGCTCACTCACGAGTTCGGCCACGCCTTCCAGGTGTACTCGAGCCGCCACCAGCGCCCCATGGAGTACAACTGGCCCACCTTCGACGCGGCGGAGATCCACTCCATGAGCATGGAGTTCTTCACCTACCCCTGGATGGAGGGCTTCTTCGGCGGCGATACCGAGAAGTATTACTTCAGTCACCTGGCCGGCAGCTTCCGCTTCCTGCCATACGGCTGCGCGGTCGACGAGTTCCAGCACCAAGTTTACGAGAACCCCGACCTCGACAACGCCGGCCGCAACGCCATTTGGAAGCGGATGGAGGCCGACTACCTGCCCCACCTCGACTACTCCGACAACGACCACCTCAACGCCGGCACCTTCTGGCAGAGCCAGGGCCACATCTTCAGCGTGCCCTTCTACTACATCGACTACTGCCTGGCACAGATCTGCGCCTTCCAGTTCCTCCTCAAGGACGAGCAGGACCACGCCTCCGCCTGGGCCGACTACGTGAAGCTCTGTAAGGCGGGTGGTTCCAAATCCTTCCTGGAACTGGTACAGCTGGCCGGGCTAGAGAACCCCTTCGAGGACGGGGTGGTGAAGAAGATCGCGGATCGGGTGCGGGAGCGGTTGGGGGTATAGGACTTACCTCGCCGCTTCGCTGCTCGGGAAGGTTCACCACGGAGGTGCCACAGAGGGTGGGATAGTGCTGGGAGCGACCGAAAAAATCCGTGACTGATCCGTGAAAGGAATCCGTGTCCCGCGAAGCAGCGACGAAGTCAATCCGTGGTAAAGAAAGGCACCCCTACAACCGCCAGCCTACCTTTACCCCATCGAAGCTACCGACCGAAATACCTCCCGGGGCCGACTCAAGCCGCGGCTATCCCTACTCCTTTTCCTGCAGTTCGCCGTCTGGGCCAGCTGGCTCATCAACACGGGTACCTACCTGCTGGAGGGCTTGCACTTCACGGGGATACAGGTGGGGATGATCTACGCCACCAATGCCATCGCGGCTACCGTGGCCCCGCCGCTGATGGGGTGGCTGGCCGACCGCAGCTTTCCCTCCGAGCGGCTGATGGGGGTGCTGAACACCATCGGCGGACTGGCCCTAATCGCCTGCTACTTCACGGTGAGCTTCCCCTGGTTTTACGGATGGATGCTGCTGTTCAACCTGTGCTTCATGCCGACCTTCAGTCTGGCCGCGGCGATGTGCTTCTACCACCTGGAGCGGCCGGCGCAGGAGTATCCGCTGATCCGGGTGTGGGGCACGATCTCCTTTATGCTGGTCGGCGTGGCCCTGAGTGCCTTCGGGGTGGAGCGTACCCCGGTGCCGATCCTGGCCGGAGGCATTACCGCACTCCTGCTGGCCGCCTACTCCTTCCTGCTGCCGCATACGCCGCCGGAGCCGGGCTTCAACTGGGCCACCCTGCGGGGCGAAGAGGTGCGCGGCATCTTCCGCGAGCGGGGCATGGTGGTGCTCCTGCTGGCGTTACTGGCGAGTTGCATTCCGTCGAGCTTCTACTACAGCTTCCTCAATCCCTTCCTCAACGAGATCGGATGGCCCGCCGCCGCGGCCAAGATGGCGCTCGGACAGCTCTTCGAGATCGGAGTGGTACTGGCCATGCCGCTCATCTTCCGGCGTTTCCGCTTCCGCCGTATCATCTTCTGGGGGCTCATGGCCTGGGGGCTCCGCTACTTCGCCTTCGGTCTCGGCCGGCCCGGCGACCACGAGTGGCTCCTCTACGCCGGCATCGTGGTACAGGGTGTAGCCTTCGCCTGGATCATCATCGCCGCCCAGATATACGTCAACAACCGCGTCCCCAACTCCCTCCGCAACACCGCCCAGGGCCTCATCACCTTCGCCAACCTCGGCCTCGGTTCCTTCCTCGGCAGCTGGATCGCCGGCGCCACCGTCAGCGCTCACCTCCTCCCCGACGGTACCCACGACTGGTGGGCCATTTGGCTCGTGCCCGGTTGCGTAGGGGTAGGGGCGGCGGTGTTTTTTTGGGGGGCTTTTCCCCGGGAGGGGAGGCTTTAGGGGGAGGTGAAGGGGTGAAGTTGTAAAGGGGCAAAGGGGTGAAGGGGGGCATGCGGGTCCTTAACCCCGTAACCCCGTAACCCCGTAACCCCGTACCACCTTGACCCCTTCAAAACTCCATCAACAACCGAAGATTAATCCGCCGCCCCGTAAGCCGGTTGGGCACCGCGTACTGCTGCTGGAAGATCGTCTTGATCCAGGTGGTGCCGGCCTGGTTGCTCACGTTCATCAGGTTGAAGGCCTCCAGGCTCAGGAAGGTGGAGCGGGTGAAGCGCAGGGGAGAGGAGGAAGCGCGCTGCGATGTCTCCCGGTCGAAGAGGCGGAGGCTGAAGCCGATGTCGATGCGGTGGTAGGTATCGAAGCGCAGGGTGTTGCGGTACTGCACGTTATTTCCCTGCACGCCAAAGGGCAGGCCGCCGCCTACGGTGAGGTTGACGTGGGTGCGGAAGTTAGGGTTGTCGCGGAGGTAATCCTGGAAAAAAAGCGAGAGCTGAAACAGCTGGTCGGTGGGCCGGGGCACGTACTCCACTACTTCGTAGAGTACCTCGCCGTTCTCGTCGCGGCCGGTGACGCGGCGGTGCTCGACGCCGGTGAGTTGTTCGCGGGCGCGGAGCAGACTGAGGTTGAGCCAGCTGTCGGCGCCGGGTACGAACTCGCCGTTGAGGCGGAAGTCCAGGCCGGCCACGTAGCCGCTGGCATCGTTGAGGCCCGAGTACTGGATGCGGACGTTCTCGATCTCGTAGCTCACCAGGTCCCAGAGGGATTTGTAGTAGGCCTCGGTGATGAGCCGGAATTTCTTCGGATTGCGCCGGCCGTAGTAGAAGTCGCTCGTGATGCCCCCCACGAAGTGCAGCGATTTCTGGCTGCGCAGGTCGGTATTCACGGTGCCGTCGGGCGCCCGCATCTCCCGGTAGAAGGGCTGCTGCACGTAGAGCCCTCCGGCCAGTTTATAGGTGATGTCGGCCGAGCCGCCGAGGGGCTTGTAGAGGAGCTGGGCGCGCGGACTCACGTCAATATTGTTGTTCAGGTCCCAGGCCACGGCCCGCACCCCCGCGCTGAGGCGGATGTCGGCGCGGTCTTCCTGCCGCCAGGTGTAGGTATCCTGGAAAAAGGCGCTGAAGCGGTTGCTGAGGAGCTCGTTCTCGGTCTTCAGCACGCTGAACAGCCGCACGCCGTCCTCGTCGAAGGGCAGGCTGTAGCCGGCGGAGTCCAGCCGCTCCCACTCGTTGATGTAGTCGTTGACCCGCTCGTGCTGGGCCTTCACGCTCCACTGCAGGAAGTGGGCGCGGGTGGTGGTCTCGTTGCCACCGTTCAGCTCCAGGCCGCCGCGCAGTTCGGCGTTGTAGACCTGGATGTCGAGGAAGTTGCGCACGTACTCCTGCTGGGTGCCCACCCCGATGACGCTGCTGATCTCCCCGAAGTTATCGGAGCCCAGGTCGGCATCCAACGTACCCAGGGTGTAGCGCCCCGCGATGCTGATGCCCTCGTTCTCGTCGCTGCGGAAGGCCGAGGTCAGGAACTTGAGGAAGAGCGGGTTTTCCGCCCGCTCCGGGATGTAGGTGAGCGAGAGTCCGCCCATCTGCGTGAGGAAGTCGTCCCGTTCCGCCCCGTCGAATACGCTCTCCAGCCGCAAGGTCTCGAAGAAGCCGCCGAAGGCGGTCTGCCGACTCTCCGGACTGAAGTTGTACACGCTCCGGTTGTAGTTGCCCAGCAGGCCCAGTTGCAGGGTGCGGCTGAAGTCGTAGGTTACGTAGGCCTGCAGGTCGAAGAAGTTGGGCTGGTATTCCCCGCTGGTCTCCAGCGAGCCGAGCAGGTAGCTGGTGGTCTTGTAGCGGGCCCCGACCAGGTAGCGGAGCCGCTGGTAATTGCTGCGGCCCAGCCGCTTGCTGCCTTCGAGGTGAGCACCGCCGCCGAGCAGACTGGCCTCCAGGGAGGCGCGGGTGCTGTCGGGCCGTTTGTACTTGATGTCGAGCACCGAGGAGAGCTTATCGCCGTAGCGCGCCTCGAAGCCGCCGCTGCTGAAGCTCAGGCTCCGCATCAGTTTCGGGTTGGCGAAGGTGAGGCCCTCCTGCTGCCCCTGCCGGATCAGCTGCGGCCGGTAGATCTCGAAATCGTTGACGTACACCAGGTTCTCGTCGTAATTGCCGCCCCGCACGTTGTACTGGCTCGTGAGCTCGCCGCCCGCCCCGCTGCTCACACCGAGGGCGATACTGGGCAGCAGGCTTTCCAGGTTGCCGGTCACGGAGGGCAGGAGCCGCAGCTGGGCGGGATCTTCCCGTATCATGCCGCCTTCCTCCACCTTACTCTCGCGCACCACCACCTGCAGGTCGCTCTCCACGGGTACCAGGGATACGTCGATCTGCTTGCGGGTGCCGGCGGGCAATTCTTCCACGCGCACTTCGGTCTCGCGGTAGCCTATACGACTGAAGACCAGCACGAAGGGCTCCCCGGCGGGCACGTTGGCCACGTAGCGGCCGGTCTCGCTGCTCTCGGCGGCGCTGGTGGCCCCCTTCACGTACACGGTGGCAAAGTCCACCGGCAGCTCGGTCACCAGGTCGGTCACCTTCCCGGATACGGTGGCCGTTTCTACCTGGGCGCGCACGCAGGTGCCAAGGAATACCAGAAAAGCCAGGAGGGTAAATCTCATCCGCATAGTCACCGGGGTAAAGAAAAGCCAACGCCGAAAGTACTACGCTTGGTACCCGTCGCCCCGGCACCCGCGCCCCCGCCCCTACAGCAGGTCGCCGAGTAGCCGCGTAGCCTCCCGCATGCCCTCGCTGCCGCCCATCTCCAGCACATACAGGTTCTCGCGGCCGCGCAGTTCGTAGCTGACGGACGGAGCGGGGTCGATGTATAAAATGGGGCAATCCGCCGGCGCGAACCCGACCAGGCCGGCCGCGGGGTACACCTGCAGCGAAGTGCCCACGATGATCACGGCATCCGCCGACTGCACCTCGAGGGCGGCCCGCTCGATGAGGGGCACCTCCTCCCCGAACCAGACGATGTGGGGCCGCAGCTGCACGCCCGCCTCGTCG
>JBGTHX010000282.1:0-12886 GCA_041746055.1 Lewinella sp.
TCAGGCCGTACACTCCCCGGTATTCGTGGCTCACGTAGGCCTCGCCACCCGGTCGGAGGACCAGGTAACGGGACGAGAGGTCGAATCCTTCCACGGTATTGCGCAAGTGCCAGCCGTCCGGGCCCCGGGCGAGTACCGACAGGCCCTGGTAATTGCCCTGCAGCAGTAGCTCCGGACGACCCGGGACGGATTGAAAGGTCCAGGTGCCGGGCAGCGCCGATATCCGTTCCGCCCGTTCGCCGTCCACGCGGAAGGTGCCGGAATCGTGGCCGCAGAATAACTCTCCCCCGTAGCTAAACAGGGACCATACCTGCCCCCGCGTCCCCGCCAGCAGCGACAGCGTACCGTCGGGCCGCCGCAGGAAAAGCCCCTGGTTGCTGCCGAGGTACAGCCGACCCCCGTGGCGGGCCGCCGCGTACACGGTACCGAGTCGCCCCGTACGGTCGGTGTATTTGCGGATGGGGGAGGCCAGGTTGATGCAGTTCAGGCCGTTGTCGGAGCCCACCCATACGTTGCTCTGGTTGTCTTGGTACAGCGACAGGACGGTGTTATTCGTCAGGCCGTTCACCTGGTCGAGGTGGTAGAGCAGCGCACCCGCCGCGTCGGTGAGGAACACTCCGCTGGAAATCGTGCCGAAGGCGTGGCCGCCCCGCTGCAGGGGCAGGGCGCTGTAGATGCGCTTGTCGCGCAGAAAGGGAAAGCGCTCCTCGGGTACGGCGGCCCCTTCCCGGAGTGCGTAGGCGCCCGCCATATCGGTCTGTAGCAGCAGCCGCCCCTCCTCTGTCCAGAGGTACACGATGGCACCGGGTACTTCGCCCGGCGGCAGGAGGGTACGGATGGTACCGCTCTCCACGGTGTAGAGGCCGGCCTCGCGGTCGGTAAAGTAGAGCGCGCCGTCCACCGCGAAGGTCTTGGTGATGCCACGCTCGGGTTGCAGGACGGTCACTTCCCCGCTTTCCGGCCGGTAGAGGAAGAATTGCTGCAGGGACTGGAACAGGAGGGCCCCGCCCGACGGGATGATGTTCCAGAATTGCTCGTCGGGCAGGATGCGGTCGGCGAGGTCCCCCGTCAGGCTGCGGTAGCGAAGCTCACCATCCGCCTGCCGGGTCCAGTAGCCGAAATCCATGTAGCTCCCCGTGTACACCCGGTCGCCCTCGACGTGCACCGAGCGCAGGATCGACTCGTTGGGGGAGGGGTGGTGCCGCCACTGGGCCCCGTTGAATTCCAGGAGCCCTTCGTTGTTGGCGACGTAGATAAAATCGTCCGCGTCCTGGCTCAGCATCCAGTTCTGGCTGCCCGCGCCGTAGACTTCCGGGGGAAACTGGGTCACGGGCGGCAGTTCCTGGGCCCTTCCGGTATCCGGCAGCAACAGAAAACAGGCCATCAGCCAATATAGGGTCGGGGAGAAACGCATGTCGGACTCGGGAACGAGTGAAGGTACTAAACCGATCAGGTTAGCTTATCGTACGGGCTCTGTCCCTCGATGGCCCGGCGCGCCTGCAGGGACCATAACTCCATAACGTACGGCCAATCGCCATCCGGGGGTATTATTGATGATAGGTCGCATAAGTTTCAGGTCAGGATCGAGTTCACAAATGTCGTTCCGGGCAGGTTATGGGGGAAAGTCCGGTTCATGCAGCGCCCAACTATCTATCTTCTCATTCTCCCCATCCTGTTTTTACTGGCCTGTGGGGAGGTTACCGAACCGTCCGGCGGTGCGGCTGCCAACCGGGATTCTGCGACCGACACCACCGGAGAGCTACAGGGCGTCTGGCGGAGCGAAGACGATAGCCTCCATACCCTCACCTTCGAGGGCAACCTTATGATCATGTCCTATCAGGGGGAGGAGCAGGAGGTCGGCGATAACTTCGTGGTCGGACAAACCTGTCCCGATGCCCCCGATGCCATCCCCGCCAACGGCAAGGGGCGCTATCTATCGGCGCCCGACATCGGCAACTGCTACTTCATCACCAAGCTCAACGACAAGCGGCTGGAGATGAGCCTGGTCGGACGGGGGAACAAGCTCCGGTACGTGCGGGTCGTGGACGGCGGTGTCGGGGAGGATGTCGGATAAGGGATAAAAACCACCCCAGGATTTTTTCGTTCCACCACCATGGACGACCTCAACAGCTACAGCATCGCCCCGGAGCGAATCAAGCCACTCAACGACGAAGCCCTCCACGAGACCGGTAAGTACGTGGTCTACTGGATGCAGGAAAGCATGCGCGCCTACGAGAACCCCGCCCTGGAGTACGCCATCCGCTGGGCCAATGACCTCGACAAATACTGTATCGTGGTCTTTACGCTGATCGACGACTTCCCCGAGGCCAACCTGCGCCACTATAAATTCCTGATCGAAGGCATCAAGGAGGCCGCCGACCGCATCACGGAGCGCGGCATCAAGTTCCTGCTGTTGCACGGTCCCCGCGCGGAGCGCATCTCGAAATTCGTGGACGAGCACGAGGTCTGCGCCGTGGTCACCGACCGCGCCTACACCCGGCACGAGCGCAAGTGGCGGTCGGACGCCGCCGATAAATTGCCGGTGCCGCTCATCCAGGTGGAAGGAAATCTGATCGTACCCGTGGAGACGGCCAGCGACAAGCGGGAATATGCCGCACGCACCATTCGCAAGAAGATCATGAGCCGGGTGGAAGCGTTCAGTTCGGAAACTACCGAGACCACGGCCGACAAACCCAGCAAAGGCGTACACCTAAGCGCCGACCTGGAACTGGACAGCGTGGATGGCGTACTCGACCAGCTGAAGGTCGACCGCGACGTAAAGCCCGTAGCCGAATTCACCGGCGGCACCACCGAGGCCCGCAACCGCCTCACCAACTTCCTGCGGTCCGATCTGGAAGGCTACTCCGACGGTCGCCTTGAACCCGCCGAGGATGCCACCAGCCACCTGAGCCCCTACCTCCACTTCGGCCAGATCAGCCCCTGTGAGATCTACCGCAAGGTGAATGACTCCAGTACCCCGCAAAGCGACCGCGAAGGCTACATCGAGGAGCTGGTCGTCCGCCGCGAACTGGCCCACAACTTCGTCTGGTACGCCCCCGATACCTACGACAGCCTGGAGGCCGTACCCGACTGGGCCCAGCAAACTATGGAAAAGCACGAGAGCGACAAGCGCGACAAGCAGTACACCCGCGAGCAACTCGAGAACGGGGAGACCGACGACGAGGCCTGGAACGCCGCCATGAAGGAGATGCGCGACCGTGGCTTTCTGCCCAACTACATGCGTATGTACTGGGGTAAGCAGATCATCACCTATACGAACACCTACCAGTACGCCTACGAAACCACGCTGTACCTCAATAACAAGTACTTCATGGATGGCCGCGACCCCAACAGCTACACCAACGTGCTGTGGCTATTCGGCCTTCACGACCGTGCCTGGACGGAGCGCGACGTTTTCGGCAAGCTCCGCACCCTTACCCGCGGCGGACTCGACCGCAAGTATGACGTGGACGCCTACCTCGAGCGCGTCAACCAGTACGAGGCTGCCTCCCGGCAGCGCCAGTAAATGGCGGTCTCCGACCGCGGCAGCGGAATCCAATAAATAGAAAAAGCAGGCCCGACCGAAGCCGAACCTGCTTTTCTCCATTTTCACTCATCGGACCTACAGCGAAGCCGCGGCGTCCGTAAGTTGCTTGCCCAGTGTCCTGATCTTGTCGGCGGTAGCTCCCTCGGCCTGCTTGGCGGCGGCGGTGGTGTGCTTGCCGAGCGAGCTCAGGGCCTTTTTTAGTTGGGCGGGAGTGGTGTCCTCGTCTCCGAGCAGTTCACCGAGTTCCTCCAGTTCGTCGGCGATCTTCGACAGCGAAGTGTCATCGGAATCGTTGAGGGTGTCCACCCAGCTGTCAATGTTGCGGGTGGCGCCGGTTTTGGCCTTGTCCAGTCCCTGTTCGAGAGACTTGATGGTTGAGTCGAGATGTGCGTTAGCGGTAGCCATGGTAATAGGATTTGGTTTCGTAGGTAATAGCGTTCCCGGAAAGCGGTTTACGGAACCCGATTGTTGTGAAAATAAATAACTTCAGCGTCCAAATTGCCAGCTAGGACATACGAAAACCGATCGCGGTTGTTGGTCAACAAAAGTTCCCAATGCCCGCCCCCGAAGCCTACCGGATTCCTCCCCTTACCCGCATCGGCCACGTTCATCTCAAGGTAGCCGACCTCACCCGCGCCCTGGATTTCTACTGCGGCCTGCTGGGCTTCGGGATCACCCAACGATACGGGGCGCAGGCGGCCTTTATCTCCGCCGGCGGCTACCACCACCATATCGGTCTCAATACCTGGTACAGCCAGGATGGACCGCCCGCCCCCCGAAACAGCGCGGGTCTCTTCCATACCGCTATCCTGTATCCTACGCGTCGGGACCTGGCGGCCATTCTCCACCGCCTCCGGGAAACCGACTACCCCCTCAGCGGGGCGGCCGACCATGGCGTCTCCGAGGCGCTCTACCTCGACGACCCCGACGGCAATGGCGTAGAACTGTACTGGGACCGGCCCCGGGAGGAATGGCCCCGCTCGCCGGGCGGTGACGTGGAGATGTACACCCGGGCGCTGGACGTGGCCGGTCTGCTGGGGGAGTTGTAAGGAGTGAAACCTACCGCGCCTCGCCCCCGCTATCTACGTCGGTGATGAATTTGATCACCCCCTCGAAGTAAGTCTCCTGGGCATCGTACATCGCCATGTGGCTGCCCCCGGGGCAGTAGAGGTAATGACCGTTGGGGAACTGCTCGGACATCCACTTCATGTATTCGGGGTCCATGGTGTCGTGCTCGGCGCCGATGGTGAGGGTGGGTACGGTGATCTTGCTCAGGTCCGCACTGCGGTCCCACTTTGCCAGGCTGGCGGAGGGGATGATGCCGAATTCGCTGGGCCCCTGCATATAGAGGTAGATGTCGTAGTTGATGTTGTTGAGGCCGCGCACGGCGGGTTCGGGCCAGTCGGCCGGATCCATGTGGATGACGTGCTGGTTGTAGTAGTGGTTGGTCAGGAGTTCCTCGTAGCGCGGGTTCCGGTAATCTTCGGCGGCCTCCAGGTCCTTGATCTCCTGCAGCACGGCGGGGTCGAGCTGGGGGCCGAGGACTTCCTGCGCGTACTTATTGTACTCCGGCACGCTGGAGACCATGTTGGAGATGATGAGCCCCTTCAGGTTCTCCTGATGGGCGATGGCGTACTCGAGGGCCAGGATGCCGCCCCAGCTGTGGCCGAGAAGGTAAAAATTATCGCGGTCGAGCCCCAGGGCGGTCCGCACCTGCTCCACTTCACTGACGAAGCGGTCGATGGTCCAGAGCGTGGAATCGGCGGGGTGGTCGCTGCGGCCGCTCTCGAGTTGGTCGTAATAGTAATATTCGATGCCGGCGCCGGGGAAGTAACTGTCGGCCGCCTCGAAGTATTCGTGGGTGGCCCCAGGCCCGCCGTGGAGCAGCAGTACCTTCTTGCGCGGACTGTTCCCCACCCGCTTCGTCCATACCCGGAACTCGCCGGAGGGAGTGGAGATCGGGATCATGCGTACCCCACCCGCGAGTACGTCATCGCGTCCGGAACTGTCGAAGTAGACCGAGGGCTCGGAACTAGAATGATCTGCCTCCTGGGGAGTACCGCAGGACAGGCCGAACAGCAGAAGCAGCAGGAGGGGGAGGGGCATCCATTTCATCCGTACAAGGTAAGGAAAGGCGGGGACGCGGGTGCGGAGGGAATTACCGCCGGGGCCGGGTCGTGTCCCGGAAGGCAAGGATGGCGAATATCAAAATATGATTCAAATAAATATGGGTATTATGTCTGTCAAAACTTCAAATTGACCATTGGTAACGCGTGTCAATTTCCTATATTTGATAATATATAGGGTTCACTGGTCAGCTGTTCGTCAGATATAGTTTAATCCTACATTTGTACTTTTTTAGCCTTAGCTTTTTGCATCATTCATTAACCCTGGTCATACTGTAAAACACTACACACCCGAATCGTTAAAACGGTCGGCACTCTTGCCAGCACCAAGCTTCAGACGCGACCGTCCGGCCTTCCGGATGGTCGCTTTCCTTTTGGAACACCGTCCATAGCGATGGACGCAGGACGCGCACTTATTTATCGGCTGGTCGTTCGTCAGCCTGACTTAATAAAAAATAATGGTTATATCGACAATTATCATGGACACCGACTATCTTTACCGCGCTAGCGGCTTTTTTTTGCGCCGCAACGAAATCGATTGTGTAACCATAAGTCACCCACTAGTATGCTATATTCCCTACAAAAAAGCGTCTGCCTGACGCTCCTGCTCTGCCTCCTCTGCAGCGCCGCCTGGGCGCAACAGGCCGTCACCGGTACGGTCACCGACGGCGACGGATTCCCCCTCACCGGCGTGAACGTCCTTGTCGTCGGTAGCAGCTCCGGCACCGTCACCGACCTGGACGGCGCATACAGCATCACCGCCCCCGACGGCTCGATGCTCCGGTTCTCCTACATCGGCTATCTCGCCCAGGAGATCGAGGTTGCCGGCCAGTCCGTTATCGACGTGGTGCTCGGCAACGACGCCAACGTCATGGAGGAGGTCGTGGTCGTAGGCTACGGCAGCCAGCGCCGCGAGGCGGTCACTGGTGCCGTCTCCTCCATCGATGCCGAAGAGGTGTCGGCCCTTACCGTCAGCAATCTCGGTGAAGCGATTCAAGGCCGCCTCGCCGGTGTACAGGTGACCAGCGGCGGCTCGCCCGGCGCGGCCCCGATCATCCAGGTGCGCGGTATCGGGTCCATCAGCTTCGGCTCCGGCCCGCTCTACGTGGTGGACGGTGTGCCCGGTGCCGGGGGCCTCAACCAGTTCGACTCCCGCGATATCCAGAGCATTAACGTACTGAAGGACGCCTCGGCCACCGCCGTCTACGGCTCCCGCGCCTCCAACGGCGTCATCATCATCGAGACCAAGAAAGGCGCCAATACTGACGGCATCCACCTTAGCCTCGAGTCCACTGTGGGCGTGCAGACCCAGCCCCGCCGCTACGACCTCCTGAATACCGAGGAGTACATCCGCTACGCCGAAGTCTTTAACGGCGCACCCATTCCCCGGGCCATTGACGGCGGACTGGATGCGGAGACCTACCCCGGATCGGGACAGTCTTTCCGTGAAACCAACACCGACTGGCAGGACGCTATTTTCCAGACCGGGCTGATCACCCAGAACTCCCTGCACCTCACCGGGGGGAATGACCGTTCCACCTACTTCAGCTCCTTCGGATATCTTAAGCAGGAAGGCGTGGTAAAGGGATCGCCGTACGAGCGCTTCAATTTCCGCATTAACAGCGAGCACAAAATCAGTGAGGACGGCAGGTTCAAGTTCGGCCAGACCCTCCTGTTGGTCAACGACGAGCGGGGCATCCAGCCCACCCTCGGAGGTCGACAGCTGTTCCTGCAGGCCATTCAGTCGCTGCCCTATCAACCCATCGAAAACCCGAACAATGTTGGTGGATACAGTGGTGCCGCTTCCGGTCTGGATATTGCCGACCCGGGTAACCCCGTGCTGGCGGTCAACCTCCTGGAGAACCGGGACCGGGTATACAAAATGCTGGGTACGGCCTACTTGTCCTACGAAATTCTCGACGGCCTGGAAGCTCAGGCTTTCGTGGGCGGCAACTACCAGAATTTCCAGAACTACAACCGGGTACCGGTGTACCAGTCCACCTCCCCCAACAACAACAACACCGTCGCCGAGAACCGCAATACCACCTTTAGCCCGATCTACCGCGGATTGCTGAACTTCGACCGCCTCTTCGGGAACCACAGCATCAACGCGGTTGTGGTCGGAGAAGTCCAGAACAGCTTCTACAGCCCGCTGGCCCTTACCGTCACCCAACCGAACCCCGACCTGGACGTACTGGAAGGTGGCGCCGACCTCCGCGTCACTCAGAATGCCCTTGCGGGCAACGAATCCACCCTGCGCTCGTTTGTGACCCGCGTCACCTACGGCTTCCAGGGCAAGTACTACGCCACGTTCAGCTTCCGCCGCGACGGTTCTTCCATCTTCGCACCCGGTTACCAGACCGCCAACTTTCCGGCGGGTGCCCTGGGCTGGAACATCAGCGAGGAGTCCTTTATGGAAGACTCTCCCTTCAGCCTGCTGAAGGCCCGCGCCAGCTACGGCCGCACCGGCTCGATCGGACTCGGCCCCTACGCGTTCCAGGATCCCATCATCTCGACCAACGGACCGGTCTTCGGAGGCTCCAATCAACCGTCGATCAGCTTTATCAACTCGCTTGCTAACTCGGAACTGCGCTGGGAGATCACCGACATGCTGAACATCGGTCTGGACATGGGCTTCTTCAACAACCGCCTGAATTTCAGCATGGAGTACTACGACCGTCAGGTCGATAACCTCATCCTGAACGTAGCGCTGCCGCCGTCGGCGGGAGTAGGTACTACCTCCCAGAACATCGGTGCGCTGAAGAACAACGGCTTCGAGTTCCAGGGACAGTACTACGGTAACCCCAGCAGCGACTTCCAGTGGAACGTCTCGGCCAACCTGAGCACCAATTCCAACGAAGTGCTCCGCCTGGCCAACGAAGATGACGTCATCGAAGGAAACAACGACATTGAATTTACCGGCAGCTACAACTCCACCATCACCCGCGCCGGTGACCCCGTGTACAGCTTCTACGGCTTTCAGACCAATGGCATCTTCCAGAGCCAGGCGGAAGTGGATGAAGCGGCCTTCCAGAACGACCTCACCGCGGCGGGCGATCTCCGCTTCGTGGACCAGAACGGCGACAACATCATCGACGCCGCCGATCGCGTGATCATCGGCAAATACCTGCCCGATTTCACCTACGGATTCAATTTCAACGCCCGCTACACGAACTTTGACTTTAACGTCTTCTTCCAGGGATCACAGGGCAACGACGTCTACAACGGTGTCGGCTCCCTGCTCTCCCAGACCCAGCGACTGTTTAACGTAGGCACCACAGTGCTCGACGCCTGGACGCCCCAGAATACCGACACCGACGTGCCCCGGATCATACGTGACGATCCCAACAACAACCGCCGGGTTTCCGACCGTTTCGTGGAGGATGGTTCCTACCTGCGACTGAAAGCCCTGACCGTGGGGTATACCCTTCCGCTCGGCGAGGGGGGCGCACTCTCCAACCTGCGTCTGTACCTGACCGGCCAGAACCTGGTGACCCTGACGGGATACAGCGGTTTGGATCCCGAAATCGGTGGTGCCCTTAGCCAGACCGGCTTCGACAACGGCGACTACCCGACGGCCCGCTCCTTCATCTTCGGCGCACAAGTAGGTTTCTAACCAACCCCCAAATGCCACGACTCTCTCCCCCGTTTCGCACCAGGGCGGGGGAGGGAGCTCAAGGCCATTCTTAAACTATTACAATCATTTGCGATCATGAAATTGAAAGCTATCATATTAATGGGTCTGCTCGCCATCAGCTTCAGCTGCACCGAGGAAGATCTTACCCGCCTCGACCCGAACCGGGTCACGCCGGAGAACTATTTCCAGACCGCGCAGCAGATGGAATCAGCCGTGCTGAGCGCGTACTCCACCCTCCGCTCCGGACCCATCGCGAGCCGGTGGTACTTCTTCATCAACGATATGCGTGACGACCAGCACATGCCTACGTCTTCGCTCACCATTCTGCTGTCGATCCCCGGCGGTAACGCCAATGCGACCGACAACGAAATGCGGGAGCACTGGACGGCCCTTTACCTGATGGTGCACCGTGCCAATACCGCCCTGGACGGTATCGCCACCAACACCACCGTCGATGAAGACGTGAAGAACTCCCTCGCGGCCGAGGCCCGTTTCCTGCGGGGCTGGGCGTACAACGAGATCGCCACCCTCTGGGGCGGTGCACCCATCTATACGAGCCGCCTGATCTCACTGGACGGCTTTAAGCCCCGCAGCAGCCGCGAGGAAGTGTTCGCACAGGCCCAGGAAGATTTCCGTTTCGCCGCCGAGAACCTGCCCCCAAGCCGCGACGACAACAGCCTCGGCCGGGCTACTCGTTGGTCGGCCTTGGGCTACCTGGGGCGCAGCTACATGGAAACCGATAACTTGGCCGAGGCCCGCACTGCGCTCGAAGCCGTCGTAGCTTCCGAAGAATTCTCGCTGGTCGGCAACTTCGGCGACCTGTTCACCGAGGAGAATGCCTTTACCTCGGAGAGCCTCTTTGAAGTAGTATACGCCCCCATCGGCGACTACAACTGGAATGGATTCGCCACCGGAGACGGTACCGATTCCAAATCAGTACGTGCTCAGGAGTACGGAAAAGCTTGGCGTAACGTAGCTCCCACCTCCGCCCTCATCAACCTCTACGAGAACGAGCTGGCCGGCTGTGACTACACCGACCCCCGCCTCCGCGAAACCGTTATCTTCGATGGCGATACGTACGCCAACGGTACGGAAGTCTTCAACGATGCCCGTCCCAACAGTCCGGCCATCGACTACCACGGTACGGATGTCAACGCAAGCTGGTACAAGTACGAAGTATACTACAAGCTCAATCCGGGCGACTTCTACACTTCCACCACCAACTACATCCTGATGCGCTACGCCGACGTATTGCTGCTGCTGGCCGAGATCGAGGCCCGGGAAGGTAACCTCGAAGCCGCCAAGGGATACGCCAATCAGGTGCGGCAGCGCGCCGGCGTACCCGATCTCGACGATAGCTGCGTGCCCGCCGCCAGCCAAGAGGAGGTCATCAAGGCGATCATCGACGAGCGCGGTAAGGAACTGGCTTCGGAAGCCATACGGGCGCGTGACCTCCGCCGCTGGGATCGCTTCGGAGTGATCGATGCCGCCGATTACCTGAGCTACTGGACCGACCGCGAACTGCTGCTGCCCATCCCGCTGCAGGAGATCACCACCAACACCGAGATCAGCCAGGCCGACCAGAACCCCGGCTACAACTAGTCCGGTACCTGCTAACCAACGGCTCCCGGGGGACCGCTTCCAACCGGAGGCGGTCCCCCTGACGTTTACCCCCCGATGATCCACCGCATCCGCGCTCCCTTCGTTCTGCTGCTCCTGCTCGCCGGCTGGCTCTCCTGCTCCGACGGGGACGCGCCGCGCTTCGAGCTCCGGCCCGCTGATGCCACGGGCGTCGATTTCGTGAACGCCATCGTGGAGGATCTGGACGTCAATATCCTCCGCTACGAGTACCTCTACAACGGCGGCGGGGTAGGGGTGGGCGACTTCGACCGTGATGGGCGTTACGACCTGTTCTTTACGGGCAATCTGGTGTCCAGCGAGCTCTACCTCCAGCGCGCCGACGGCACCTTTCGCAAGGTCACCGCCGAGGCTGGCCTCACCACCAGCCAGTGGTGCGCGGGCGTGGCGGTGGGCGACATCGACGGCAACGGCTACGAGGACCTGTACATCTCGGTACTCGACCCGGCCGATGAGCGGCCCAGCCCCAACCTGCTGTTCCTCAACCAAGGGCCGCAGGGCCCCGACCGCATCCCCCGTTTCCACGAGGCCGCCGCCGCGGCGGGCGTGGCCGACCCCGGCTACGGTACCCAGGCGGCCTTTGTGGACCTGGACCGCGACGGGCGCTTGGACCTCTACCTCCTCAATAACTCCCTGGAGAATTACGCCCGTACCATCGCCAAGGGGACCGACACCCTGGGGCGGGGCGCCAGCGTGGACCGAATCTACCGCAACGTGACCGAGGCCGGCGGGCCGTTGCGATTCGAGCCCGTCGACACCCGGAAGATTGAAGGCTGGGGACTGGGCGTGGCGGTGCAGGACTTCGACCGCAATGGCTACTCCGACCTGTACGTGGGGAATGACTTCATGTCCAACGACTTTCTGCTGATCAATGAAGACGGGCAGCTGCGGGATCGCATCACCGAGCGCATGCCCCACCAGTCCAAGAATACCATGGGGGTAGACATCGCCGACCTCGACAACGACGGCGAGCCCGAGATCGTCACGGTGGACATGCTCCCCGACGACAACCTGCGCCGCAAGACCATGTTTGCCGACATCCCCTTCAGCCAGTTTACCCAGGAGGAGCGCGGCGGCTACAACCGGCAGTACGTCCGCAACACCCTGCAGCACAACAACGGCGACGGCACCTTCAGCGACCTGGCCTTCCAGGCCGGCGTGGCGGCCACCGATTGGAGCTGGGCGCCGCTGATGGCCGACTTCGACAACGACGGGCTGCGCGACCTCTTCATCTCCAACGGCTACCCGCGCGACATCACCGACCGCGATTTCATGGACTACACCCAGGAAATCAGCCAGTTCGGCACCGAAGAGGCCCGCTACCAGGCGGTGGCCCGGGCGATGGAGGACCTCCAAGGCGTGTACCAGCAGGACTTCATCTTCCGCAACCGCGGGCAAATGAAGTTCGAACGCACCGACTGGCTACCCGACGACCCCACCTACGCCAACGGGGCGGTGACGGTAGACCTGGACAACGACGGCGACCTCGACCTCGTCACCAACAACATCAACCAGCCCGCCCGCATCTACTACAACCGGAGCCGCGAGCAGCGGCCGGACTCCACCCACTACCTCACCGTCACGCTGCAGGGGCCGGCCGGCAATCCGGATGCCCTCGGGGCCCGCGCCTATCTGGCCGCGGGCGAGTTGCGCCTGTACGCCGAGCAGCAACGGCAGCGGGGTTACCTCTCCACCGTCGACCCCCGGCTGCATTTCGGACTGGGCGACCGCACCACGGTCGATTCCCTGCTGATCGTCTGGCCCGACGGCCGCTGGACGCTGACCATCGATATCCCGGCTGACCAGGTGGTGACCCCGTCCCCGACGGCTGGCACAGGCTCCCCGCCCCCGGCCTGGTTCGCACAACGGGACGCGAGCCTGGAGCCGGTACCGTGGGCGGCGGCGCCCGTCCACGCCGAGTCGTCCTACACCGACTTC
>JBGTHX010000283.1:0-6453 GCA_041746055.1 Lewinella sp.
GCAGTACCGGGTGAGCGCGCGGGAGGGCGGGCTCTACATCGAGGGCGCGGACGCAGGTGCGGAGTTCTCCGTAAACGGCGAGGACGTGACCGCGACCCCCGTCGGCGAGGGGGGATTACTGATCGCCGTAGAGCCGGGCACCCAGTTGCTCCGGTCGGGGGAACGGACCGAACTCTACCACCTGAGCCGGGAGGAGGGGCCCGACCAGCTGAGGCGGATCCCGCTCTGGCTGTCGGTGTTGCCGCCGCTGATCGCCATCGGACTGGCGCTGATCTTCAAGGAAGTTATCGTCTCGCTCTTTGCCGGCATCTGGGTGGGGGCCTTCATCGCGGGCGGGATGCGGTTCGAGTGGTTCCTGGGCGTGATCCGGTCGTTGCTCACGACCATCGATACCTACATCATCAATGCCCTGAACGATACCGGCCACCTCTCCGTGCTCGTGTTCAGCCTCATGATCGGCGGCATGGTGGCCATCATCAGCCGCAACGGGGGCATGGCCGGGGTGGTGCAGCGGATGTCGAAGTACGCGACCAATCCGCGGCGCGGACAGTTCGTCACCTGGCTGCTGGGGGTGGCGATCTTCTTCGACGACTACGCCAATACCCTCATCGTGGGCAACACGATGCGCTCGGTTACCGACAAATTCCGCATCAGCCGGGAGAAGCTGGCCTATATCGTGGATTCCACGGCCGCGCCCGTCGCCTCGGTGGCCTTTATCACCACCTGGATCGGGGCCGAACTCGGCTACATCGGCGACGGCATCGCTCAGGTGGAGCACTTCGCCAATACCACGCCCTACGCCGTTTTCATCGAGTCGCTCAAGTACAGCTACTACCCCGTGTTGACGCTGGCCTTCATCCTGTACCTGATCTACCTGCGGCGCGACTTCGGCCCCATGCTGGCCGCCGAGCTCCGCGCCCGCACCACCGGCGTGGTGAAGGCCACGAGCACCGATACCGATGCGGTGAGCGAACAGGAGGACCTGGACCCCGTCCGCGGTGCCCCCCTCCGCGCCCGCAACGCGGCCATCCCCGTACTGGTGGTGGTAATCATGACCATCATCGGACTGGTCGATACCGGCCTCATCGCGCTGCACCAGGGCATGACCAACCCGCCCGGCAGCAGCGACTGGGACGCGGTGTGGTCCTCGCTGGAGGGTAACGTTTTCGTTAAATTGGGGCTCATCATCGGGGCGGCCGACAGCTACGTGGCCCTCCTCTGGGCCAGCATGAGCGGCGTGATCGTAGCCATGATCCTGACCATCTCGCAGCGCATCATGAATATCGAGCAGACGGTCGGCTCCCTCACTTCCGGTTTCAAGGCCATGTTCTCGGCGGTCATGATACTCACCCTGGCGTGGTCCCTGGCGCTGACCACCGAGGAACTGCACACGGCCACCTTCCTGGTGGAGCTGCTGGGCAACGCCCTTAACCCCTACTTCATCCAGCCGGTCATCTTCGTGCTGGCGGCCCTCATCAGCTTTTCCACGGGGTCGAGTTGGAGCACGATGGCCATCCTCTACCCCATCGCCATCCCCCTCACCTGGACGGTGGCCATGAACAACGGCTGGGCGGAACCCGACGCCGCCGGGCTGTTCTACAACGTCATCAGCACCGTGCTGGCCGCCAGCGTGCTCGGCGACCACTGCTCTCCGATCTCGGATACGACCATCCTGTCGAGCCTCGCCTCCGACTGCAACCACATCGATCACGTACGCACCCAGCTGCCCTACGCCCTCACGGTGGGCGCGGTGGCCCTGGCGTGCGGCTTCCTCTCCACGGTACTGGGTGGCGGGTGGCTGGTGTGCCTCTCGCTGATGGCGGGCGGATTGATCCTGCTCTATTTCGTGGTGCGGACGGTCGGGCGGACGATGGAGATGGACGACTGAGTCTGTCCTAGACCTTCCGCCGCTCCCAATAATTCTGCCCCTCCACCTCCTCCAGGATCTGGAGGTAGGAATGGTAGCGCAGGTCGGTGACACGATCGTCGCCCTCCTCTACGGAGTCCTGAACGGCGCAGCCGGGCTCGTTGCGGTGGAGGCAGGAGCCGCCGAAGCGGCACTCCTCGCTTAGGGCGAAGATCTCGCGGAAGTTGTGGGCGACGTCCTGGGGCTTCAGGTAGTTGAAGCCGAGGGTCTTGATGCCGGGGGTATCGATGAGCTCCCCGCCGAAACTGAGCTGGTAGAGCTCGGCGAAGGTGGTGGTGTGCTGCCCCTTGCCGGTATAGTCGGAAAGTTCGCCCGTGCGCAGTTCCATGCCGGGCTCCACGGCGTTGACCAGGGTGGACTTACCGACGCCGCTCTGTCCGCTGAGCAGACTACGCTTGTCGCGCATCAGTTCGCGCAGTTCCTCGATGCCCTGTCCGGTGGCGGCGCTCACCAGCAGTACGTCGTAGCCGATGTCGCTGTAAATCCCCCGGATGACCTCGTAGGTCCCGAGTTCGTCCTCGCCGTAGAGATCGGCCTTGTTGATCACGATCGTGGTGGGGATACCGAAGGGCTCGGTCATCAGGAGGAAGCGGTCGATGAAGCCGAGCTTGACGCCGGGGTCGATGATGGTCGTGATCAGGATGGCCTGGTCGACGTTGCTGGCCAGCAGGTGCAGATCATGTTTGCGGCGCGGGCTCTGCCGTACGACGTAGTTGCGGCGGTCGGCGATGGCGCGGATGGCGCCGGTTTCGGCGTCGTTGTTGGTCTCTACCTCTACCGTGACCCGGTCGCCTACGGCGATGGGGTTGGTGAGGTTCATATCGTCCAGGCGGAACTTACCGGCTACGCGGCACCGCAGTTCGCGGTCGCCCTCGGGGGTGGGTTCGTCCAGAAGGACGTTGTACCAGCTGCCGGTGGATTTGGTGACGGTGCCTTCGATCATGCCTGGGTAGAAGTTGCTTGCGGGGCCTAAAGTTGCGGGTTCCTTAGCGGTCGGGCACGGCAGGGGCCGTTTTTTCGTTCCAGCAAGGTACGCATTCACCAATGGTACCCACTTTTCTCCGGGACCGGCTGCAGCGCCGCATCCCCCGCCTCGCCCTATTGGGGCTGGTCCTGCTCGGACCGGCGGGCTTCCTGTTTGCCCAGTCCGTGCCCTCGGCCCTCACCACCGGACGGAGCGCTTCCCTGCTCCCCCGCGACATCCGAGAACCCTTCTTTTCCTCCGCCATCCTGCACGAGGACTCCACGGGCACCCTGGTGCAGTACCACAACCAGGCCGGATGCGCCGGCGACGCGGACTGCTACAACTATATACTGGCCAAGGTGTCGCCCGACCTGAAGCGGGAGCAGCTGCTGACCTTCGACCTGAAGGGGCGGGAGGCGTCCAGCTTCTTCACCGTAAACCAGCTCGGGGACCGCATCAACGTCTACTTCCGCGACCTCAATCCCGAAACCGGCCGCCGGGAATACACCGCTACGACCTACCGGGCCGACGACTTCCGGCGGATCGGGGCCGACGTGCAGGTCGGCTCCATTCTCGTCAGCAAGGTGGGCCGGTACTCCGGCGCCAACTTCCGGACGAACGACCGGACGGGCCAACTGGCGACCCTGCTCCAGGACAAGTCCGAGATCCGCGACCGCCACGAGCCGGTACGCGTGAGCGTATTAGATAGCCTGCACCGGCAGGTGTGGCAGCAGCAGATCGGGTCGGTAGGCGGAAGGGAGGGCATCCGCGTCACCGACGCCGCCCTGCGCGACGACGGCAGCATCGCCGCCCTGATCGAATTCAGCGACAGTAACGACCGCTACCTCCTGCTGCTCGACGCGGAAGGACTAAAGGAATTTCGGATTGAGCTGGACGGGACTACCGGTTTGCAGACCTGGCTGGAGCACGGGACCGGAGACACCACCTCCCTCTACCTCTTCGGCAAGTACTATGCGGGGGGGGCCGAGGCCCGCGGCCTTTTTCTCATGGCCTTCGACCCCACCGACCTTTCGCTCCGACACGCTACCCGGGTGCCTTTAGCCGATGAGCCGGGACTGCCCGGCCTGCGGGCGGCTACGGCCGGAGATCCCGCTTCCGGGGCAGCCGCCCTCCGGTACTTCAACCACGGCCGCTACTTCGCCACCCCCGACGGCGGCGGTTACCTGGTGGGCGACTACTACGAGGCCGGCTGGAAATCCACCTCCACGGAATCCTACCGGCAGGTACGCTACGGTCCGGTAACCGTGGTACGCATCGACGCCGGTGGCCGCTTCCGCTGGGCCCGGAACCTGTACCGCGACATCAACTGGCGCGAGGGACTCACCATCCGCGAACGCTACGGCGCTCACCTGACGGGCAACGACCTGGTCGTCCTGTTCAATCACGATCATCACGGTGACCCGCTGACCGGACAGGGGCTGCGCAGCCTGACCTTCCTACCGGATATGGAATCGGTGGCGGTACGCCTCACCCCGGATAACGCCGTGCAGTCGCGCAAGCTGCTCCCCTTCGAGCTGGAGAAGACTATCTTGGTACCTCCGGTCACCACGCTTTCCGAAGACGGTACCCTACTGCGGGCCGCCATCGAGAAGCCGCTCGGTTTCCGTAAGATTTACTCCTTCAATCTCGACTGGTGAGCCGCAACCACATCTACACGACCGAAACCACCTGGACCGGCAACCGCGGGAGCGGGACCCTGGACTACCGCGCCTACTCCCGCGACCACCGGATCAACGTGGAGGGGAAGACAGCCCCGATCGAGGGTTCCAGCGACCCGCAGTTTCTGGGGGACGCCAGCCGCTACAATCCCGAAGAGCTCTTCCTGGCCAGCCTTTCGGCCTGCCATATGCTCTGGTACTTGCACCTGGCCGCGGTGAACGGTGTCGTGGTGCTGGACTACGCCGACCGCGCCGAAGGCACCCTGGAGGAGGACCGGGACGGGGGCGGACGCTTCACGCGGGTCGTGCTGCGGCCCCGGGTGCGCATCAATGACCCCGCCCACGTGGACCTGGCCAACCGGCTGCACGCGGAGGCGGGGAAGAAGTGCTTCATCGCGAATTCGGTACGGGTAGAGGTGGAGTACGAGCCCGAAACCACGGGGGAAGAATAAATTCGGGCAATTCCCTCCGATTATCCACCCAGCGTCAAGACGCTGACGCTCAGCACATTACAACCTACTAACCGTAAGTAAACGACTATATTCGATTATATGCGTTTAAAGACGCGGCACCCGCGCACCGCCGCCCTTACTTGCGGACCGAAAGAAAAACGAAGACCATGTCCACCAATCCCGAATTGGAACTTGCCTACCGGTTCATCAGTGAAACCGACCGCCACGTATTCCTCACGGGCAAGGCGGGAACCGGCAAAACGACCTTCCTGCACCGCGTCCGCGAGGAAGTTGGAAAGCGTAAGGTGGTAGTGGCGCCCACCGGCGTGGCGGCTATCAATGCGAAGGGGGTGACCATCCACAGCCAGTTCCAGCTGCCCTTCGGAGTGCTCACCCCCGACCGGCTGGAGGCCGAGATGCGCAAGCACCGGCTCGGAAGGCAGAAGGCCGAGGTGCTCCGGAGCCTGGATCTCCTGGTCATCGACGAGATCAGTATGGTACGGGCCGATGTACTAGATGCCCTGGGCGCGGTGTTGCGGAAGTACCGGGCCACCGACCGTCCCTTCGGCGGGGTGCAACTCCTGATGATCGGTGACCTGCACCAGTTGCCCCCGGTGGTACGGGACGACGACTGGAACCAGATGCGCACCCACTACTCCACCCCCTACTTCTTCGGCAGCCGCGAACTGGCCGACGCCGGCGTGCGGACCATTCAGCTGCGCCACATTTACCGGCAATCCGACGCCGACTTCATCGACCTGCTGAATCAGGTGCGCCACGACCGGCTGGACGCCGCCGCGCTGGCCCGGCTCAATTCCCGGTACCAGGGCCCCGGTTTCGAGCCGCCCGCTACCGAGGATTACATCACCCTCACCTCCCACAACCGGACGGCCAACCGCATCAACGAGCAGCAGCTGTCTACGCTGAGTACCCCCCTGTTCACTTTCCGCGCCACCGTGAAGGACAACTTCCCGGAATCGATGTACCCCAACGATCCGGAGCTGAGGTTCCGGGTGGGTGCCCAAGTGATGTTCAACAAGAACGACACGATGGGGAAGGAATACTTCAACGGGAAGATCGGACGAATCACCGCCATTGAGGGTAAGCACATCACGGTGTCCTGCCCCGAAGACGAGCACGCCATCGTGGTGACCCCGGTCGAGTGGGAGAACCGTAAGTACGAACTGGACAAGAAAAGCAAGGAGGTGATCGACGAAGTGATCGGCACCTACGAGCAGCACCCGCTGCGGCTGGCCTGGGCGATCACTATCCACAAGAGCCAGGGCCTGACCTTCGAACGGGTGATCATCGATGCGGCCGACGCCTTTGCCCACGGACAGGTCTACGTAGCGCTCAGCCGGTGCAAGACCTTCGAGGGAATCGTGCTGCGCAGCCGCATCGGCGACGGCAGCGTGCGCACCGACCGCGTGG
>JBGTHX010000284.1:0-9243 GCA_041746055.1 Lewinella sp.
GGCTACACTGCTGGGCGGCGGCAACACCAAGGACTACGGCGGTATCAAATCCGGTGGTTCGAGCTGCAATTGCGACGTGGTCTCGCCCGCCTGTGCCCAGTTCGACTGCCAGACGAACTGCATCAACGCCAGCTTCGTAGCCACGCTGCCCGTCGACCTCACCTACTTCAACGCCGAGGCCACGTCCCGTGACGTGCGCGTACGCTGGGCCACCGCCTCGGAAACCGGCAGCCGCCACTTCGAGGTCGAGCACAGCCGCGACGGGCTGCGGTTCACGGCGATCGGCCACTTGCTGTCCACCGGTCGCCCCGGCTCCGGTATGGAGTACGAGTACCTCCACCGCGATCCGGCGCAGGGACCCCACTATTACCGCCTCCGGCAGGTAGATTACGATGGGGCCTTTGCCTATGGCCCGGTGGTGACCGCCCATTTCGGAGCCGTCGGGCCCGCCGATTTTGCCCTGGTACCCACGCTCCTGCGGCGCGGAGAACTCCGGCTGGAACGCCACGGTGCCGGGTGGTCCTCGCAAGCCGACGTCCGCATCATCGATGCCGTGGGCCGGACCGTGTACCAGCGCAGCGGACTGACAAGCCGTACCCACCTCCTGGACATGGGGGAACTCCGGTCGGGGGGCTACGTGGTACAGGTGCACAGTGAGGGCCACCTGGCCGTTAGGCGATTCGTGAAGCAGTGATGGACCGCGATTACCCGGCACCCACCGAACCATTGGCCATCACGATGTACAAACACTGAACCGGATCCCTCACCCACGTCCAACCGGGGGCAAATACGGCGGACACGAAACGTGCCTACAGCGGGAGTACCCGGTCGCGGGCCGATAAGCCGGAAGGTAAGACCACGTGTGGCATACTTACCTCATCTATTTCGGGATGGGGTAGGCGGAGGCGGCTACGGCCGATTCCCTTATCGTGTAACTCAAACATTGTCCGGGTATTTTCATTAGGTCGGAGGGCTTACGGGACGACCACGCTCCTAAATTTTCCCCTATGGAGTTTTCCACCCTGGCCACCTTCTTCTCGGGGATCTCCTTCCTGTTCTTCGGTATCTCCTGCCAAACTTCGGCGTACATGAAGCAGGAGTTCATCCGCTACGGCTACGACCGGCAGCGGGCCCTCACCGGCTACCTGCAAATTCTGGCGGGCATCGGACTCATCGTGGGCTATTTCTATTCGCCGGCCCTCGCCATGGCCAGCGCCATCGGCCTTAGCCTGATGATGGCCTACGGCTTCGGGGTGCGGATGTACATCCGGGATACGCTGTTGCAGGCCACCCCCGCCTTCCTGTATGCCGTCCTGAATCTTTACCTTGCAATCTACTGGGGGGGTCGGCTATAGGGTAGATCCGGGCACGAACGCGATGATCAGGCACATGACCAGAAACAGGGCCGCCGGGAAGGATTTAATGAGGGGATCCCCGATCTTCAGGTGCATGACCACCGACCCGGCCAGCATGAGGGCCAGGCCGATCGCGGCGGGATACCGCAGCGCGGGCAGCCAGATCGCCGCGATGAGCATCACGGCCAGCACCACCTTGATGAAGCCGACCACGTACACCGACCAGACCGGCAGGCCGTAAGCCTGGAATTCCTCGACGATGTTGGACGCGTCGCCGCCCCGCCAGCGGGTGTCCTTGTTGTTCTGGACCAGCCAGACGTTGAGAATGCTGAGGCCTACAATGACCTGGAGCGCAATGATGAGGTAGTCCATAATTCGGTCGGGGGATGAGCGCCTCCAGGCGCGATGGGGTTGGCAGGTTCTGATACGGGCCTGGAGGCCCGGAATCCCCGCGGATGAGTGAGCGGGGACAGAGGGGTCGACCCGCTGACCCAACAGCGAAACCCTCATCCGGTTCTTCCGCCGTCCGTGCCGGAGCCTCCTAACCGAAAATACGATTGAGCACCGCCGCCGCCCGGTAGCCGGCCGCCCCAAGCCGGTCTTCGACGAGGGGGAGGAAATCGTGCTGGTAGTCGTAGCCGAGATCCGGCAGACCGGAATCGCGGTCGGTACGGTCGTAGAGGGTATTGTAGATCTGCTCGCGCAGGGTGACCGACTCCTCCATCCAGGTCTGCGGCGGGGCGTCCTGCCAGGCGGCCTTGCGGGCGCGGGTGTGGATACCGACGAAGGCCGCCAGCTCGGTGTAGCTGAGGCGTTCCTGCTCGAGGATCTGGGTGTCCCAGACGGAATGCAGGTTGTATCGTTCGCCGAAGAAGAGTACGGTGATCTTGTTGGCGCCCAGGTCGCGGTTCTTGCCGACGTGCAGCGGCATATGGACGTCCGCGATGAAGTGGATCAGGAAGGCCAGGGCCGTGGCGTCGAGGGAGCCAGCCAGGGGCTCCACGCGGTGTTCCTTCATGAGGCCGGTGAGCTGGTCGCGGGCGGCGGCTTCCCCCTTCAGCACGTCCGTCATCAACGCGATCGCCTCCTGTACGTCAAAGATGCCGGGGTCGGCGGCGGTCTCCCGGGCCACGTCGGCTACGGTCTGCCCCGGCTGTACGGTCATGTAGTGCCAGGGGCTGGCGAAGTCCCAGCCGGATTCCGCGCGGATATAGTCGGGCCAAGTGCTCACCTGAGCGAGGTAATTATCGCCGAGCGCCGCGTCGACCCGCTGCCGGGCCGGGTCGCTGAGGTTCTCGTAACATATGCGGGCGACGACGCGGTGGCCGTTGGCGCCCCAGGCGAAAAGAAGGTTTGGCAGGCACGCCAGTAGGACAAGGAGTAAACGCATACCGCAAAGGTAATAGCCCGCACTTCCGCACCACCTACCCGTTAGAGTGCCGTATCCACACCTCAACCCATGAGAAAAATCGCCCTAGTCCTTTCCGGTGGGGGTTTCAAGGGCGCCTTTCAGGTCGGAGCGCTGCAATACCTGCGCGACCACTGGACCGAGATCGCCCCCGGCCGTGAGCCGTTGACCTTCGACATCGTCGCCGGCGTATCGGTGGGCTCGCTGAACGGCCTGATGGTGGCGCTGCGTAAATTCAGCGAGCTGGAGAACCTCTGGGAGCGGGTGGCGCAGAACGGGGTGGGAGAGATCTATACTTCCGACTTCATCGATACCTCGGCCGATCCGGATAATCCCAATCCGCAGCTCGGGCTGACCCTGGGCTGGCCCACCCTGCGCAAGCACTTTCCGAAGACCACGCGGAATATCTTCCTCCGCGCCATCTTCAACCGGCAGGCTATCCTGCAGTCCTTCAAGCAGGAATTCCAGGACTTCAAGTCAGTAGCCGACAACTCCCCCCTCGAGCGGAAGCTGATCGCGCTGGCGAAGCGCGACGAGATCCGCGATACCGTCTTCAAGTGCGGTTTCGTGTCGCTGCGCGACGGAAAATACTATTCTACGCGGCAGACCGACTTCAAAAGCGACCGCGACTTCGCCCGCGGCGTGCTGGCCTCCACCGCCATGCCCATCGTGTGGAGCCCGGTGGACGGGGTGGACACCACCGACGGCCGCCTCGAAAGCCTGGTGGACGGCGGCATCCGGGACGTATCCCCGCTGGGTGACGTGATCGATGAGATCGTGCGCGACGAGGCCCCGGAGGAGGACTTCACCATCGTCGTCATCAACTGCAGCTCGGGAAAGGTGGAAGCGGAGAACTTTGCCGACAAGAACATCGTGCAGATCGCGCTGCGGTCGCTGGTGGACATCGCCATCACGGAGATATTCAACAACGACATCCGGGAGTTCCTGGATAAGAACTACATTCTGCGGCAAGTGCGCGACCGGCTGCCCGGAGAAGTGGTCTACGACTACGATCTGGAGCGTGACGGACGGGGTAAGCCACTGCGCTTTTTCGAGTCGATCATCATCCAGCCGGAGTCGAACGTGCTGGGCGATACCCTTACGGCTAGCCGTTCGCAAATTGAGTGCCGGATGGCCCACGGCCGCGCCCGGGCGGAGATCGCCGTGCGCCGGCACCTGAACAAGCGCGGGGATGACAAGGTAACGGTAGTATAGCCTTGCGATAAATGGTCAAACAACTATTTTAACTGCGGTAAAAAGGTGGTGGCAGCGGGGAACGGCGTAAGTTGTGCGCCGCGGAAAATTCGGCTGCCGCGCCCCATAATATCCACCTAAAGCATGAACAGCCCCAGAAGTGTAGTCTGCACGGTTTTTGAAGGGATCTACCACTACGGGGTGGGGGCGCTGGCGAATTCACTCTGGGCCTCCGGGTACCGGGGCACGCTGTACGTCGGTTACCGGGGTGCGCTGCCCCCCTGGGCGACCCCCCTCCAGGCCGAGGGGCAGGGGAGCGGCACCTTTTCCGTGGCTCCGGGTCTGGACCTCTTCTTCGCGCTGCAGGAAACGCAAGAGATGCTCGCCAACATCAAGCCGGAACTCATCGAGCAGGTATGGGAGCGCTACGGGACGGACATCGACCGCGTGTACTACGTCGACTGCGACATCGTCATCAAGGCGGAATGGAGCCATTTCGAGGACTGGGCCGGCTACGGTCTCGCCCTCGTGGAGGATATGAATTCCCCCCTCCACCGCACCCACCCCCTGCGGCGCAAGTGGAAAGCATACTACGCCGGCTTCGGCATTGATTACGAGCCCCGCGACGACGTGTACGTGAACGGCGGATTCGTGGGAATGGACCGCAGCCACCGGCCCTTCGCGGAACTCTGGAAGCAACTCCAGGACCAGATGAAGCTCCACACCGGGGAGCAGCACAAGATCGGCATCGCCAACCGCTGGAACATGTTCCACTTCATGGACCAGGACGCGCTGAACGTAGCCAAGGATTTGTACCCCGACGTAAGTATCATGGGCCCGAGGGCCATGGACTTCGGGCAGTCGGGCTACGTGATGTCGCACGCCGCCGGGCGGAGCAAGCCGTGGCAGAAGGCGTTCATCCGCAACGTGCTGAGCTCCGGTGAGCGGCCCTCATTCACGGACAAAATCTTCTGGCAGAATGTCAGCAGCCCGATCCGGCTGTACCCGGAAAGCACGATCAAGCGGAAAAGGTTGTCCCTGAAGGTGGCCGCCCTGATCGGCCGGGTCTTCACCCGGATGTAGGCCGACTTTCCCTAGTTTTGAGCGACCCAAACCGCAGGCTTCCCATGTCCATAACCCCCGTCACCTACCGTCCGGCCACGCCCTTCGACGCCCCGCGCATCGCGGAATTGCACGCCCGCAGCTGGCAGGAAAACTACCGGGGGGATATGTCGGACGACTACCTGGACCACGAGGCGCCCGCCGAGCGGCTGGCGGTCTGGACCGGGCGCTTCAGCGAAGAAAACGACGCGATGCGGGTGATGCTGGCCGAAGACGGTAAATCCCTGGTCGGTTTCTGCTGCCTCATGCTGGACCAGGGTCGCCAGGACGGTGCCCTGCTAGACAACCTGCACGTTCACGCCGGCTACCGCGACCATGGTATCGGTAAGCGGCTCATGCACTGGGCCGCGGGGGAGGTGATGCAGTATGATCCTGGGTCCGGGCTCTACCTGTGGGTATTGGACAGTAATACCGCCGCCCGCGCCGTGTACGAGCACCTTGGCGGTAGCCCGGGGCGGTCCGAACGCCAGCATATGTCGGGCACCGACCCCGGCGGCGTGGGGGCCACCGCCATCCACTTCGATCCCCGGGACCTGCAGCGGCGCACCGGATCCTGAGTCTGCTGCCTATTTTACGTCCCGATCAAACCCAACCGCCATGTCCGCCATCCGCCCCTACATTCTCGCCGAAACGAACTGGAAGCAGCTGAAGGATGCGACCGTGGACCTGGCCATCCTGCCCTGGGGAGCCACCGAGGCCCACAACTACCACCTGCCCTACGGAACCGATAATATCGAGGCCGAAGGGCTGGCCGCCGAATCGGCGCGACTGGCATGGGAGCGGGGTGCCCGGGTAATGGTGCTGCCGACGGTCCCCTTCGGGGTGAATTCCGGGCAGACCGACATCTTCCTGGATATGAACCTCAACGGGAGTACCCAGCTGGCTATTCTCCGGGACCTGATCCAGGTGCTCGACCGGCAGGGAGTAAAGAAGCTTTTAGTCTTCAATAGCCACGGCGGAAATACCTTCAAGCCACTCCTCAAGGAACTCGGCCTGGAGTTTCCGGAGATGTTCTTGTGTACTTCCAACTGGTTCCAGTCGGTAGACAAGCGGCAGTACTTCGAGGAGATGGGCGATCACGCCGACGAGATGGAGACCAGCCTGGTGATGTACCTCCGCCCCGAGCTCGTGCTGCCCCTGGAAGAAGCCGGACCGGGGGCCGAGAAGAAGCACCGCATCCGGGCCTTTCAGGAAGGGTGGGTGAGTCACGAACGCCGCTGGTCGCAGATCACCGCGGATACCGGGGTAGGTGACCCGTCAAAATCCACCGCCGAAAAGGGGGAGCACTTCTTTCGCGACGTAACGGAGAAATTCGCGCAGCTCATCGTAGAACTGGCGGCCCTGGAGGTCGACGAGATGTACGGGGAATAGGGGAAGGGCGGATTTCCCTCATCCTGTGCCTGGTATCGGCCTTTTTGGTCCCCGCCGGCACGCTCCTAGATCTATACTACGGTGGCCTGTCTGATCTGCGCGCTCAGTTGCTACACCTTTCTGGTCACACCCCGCTTCGGGAAGGAGTTTTGAGCCTCCCTCCGGTAGCTACCAACTCAGGAAATGGTGCCGCACTCCCTCGGCTTGCGCCCAGGCCCGCCGCGCCCGGGAGAGATGAAAGACGTAGGGCGCCAGCAACACCAGCTCAGGCCGGAACCAGAACTGATCCGCCGTCGGGATCACCCCCACGCCCGCCAGGGCGAGCAGACAGACCATGATGCCCGCTACCCCGTCAAAGAGCGCCAAATCGACGCCCCACGACTCCTCATTATAGAGGCCGAAGGCCGCCACCCCCTTGATGAAGTAGAGGGCCAGAACGAGCAAGCCCCCCGGGTGGAACAGTAACTCCTGTATTTCGATGCCGTAGAGCGTCATCGGTATCGGGAGGCCGTAGGCGTGCAAAATAAAGAGCGGCGGAGCCAGCAGGCCGGTGCCCAGGAACAGATAGGTGAAGGCCTTTACATACAGGGGAAGCAGGTCCCGGCGCCGTTCGACCGGGCGAGGGTCGGCCGCGAGGTGTCGGAGGGGGGAAAGAAAGGGCACGGGAGAAAAGTTATGGGTGGTGAGTTTCTTAGGCAGGGGGATAACGGGGGTAGGGAAAGGGAATATTTGGCACCAGAGAAATTTAACGGTTGTTTGTTTGCCGGCCGGGGGCCTGATCCTCGGTAAGGGGCTGGTTTTTAGCGGGTAGCCGGATTTAGTAGCGAGTAGGTAATTCGGATCTGCCGCTCGCTTCGCACGTGTGGGTGTATACCTTGGCAGTGTCCCGGCCCGCCTACAAGCTACCCGCTAACCCCCTCCCCGCCCTAATCACCCATCCTGAGCACCTGCGTCCCCGCCCGCAGCGGCTGCGTGAGACCCTGAAAGGAGAATTCCCCGCTCATTCCCTCGGGCAGGGTGACGCGGTACACGGCGGCATCGCCCTCACTGCCGCGTTCCACGAGTATCGGCCCGTGCGGACTCGGGACGGTAGCCAGGTACGGGAAATCGGGCACATCGGCCGGCCGGACGCTCACGGTATGGAAGCCCGGTGACGACGGCCGCACACCGGCGACCAGCGCGGGGAGGTGGTAGTTGGGGCTGCTGCTCCAGGCGTGGCAGTCGGAGCGCGTTTCACCCGGCTGCTCCGGCCAGGTGGTGAAGCCCTGGTCGAGATAGCCGCGCCACTGATCCAGGAAAGCCGGGTAAAGATCCCCGCGGCCGGCGGTGTAGAGTGCCTCGGCGAGGTAAAAATCGAAGTAGGAGGAAGAGGGCGTGAGGGTAGTGTCGGTGAGGACCCGCTGCAGCACCTCGCCGGGGGGCACGGGCAGCCTGCCATTGAGGATGCCGAGGATGTTGGCGTGCTGGCTGAAGGAGGTGCCGTCCGGCGTGTCGGCGAGCAACTGCCGTCCCTCGTCCCAGCAATTGCGGGTAATGGCGGAGGCCAGGTTTTCGGCCTGCTCCCGGTACATCATGCCGCGCGCTTCCTGTCCGCCGGCGGCGAAGATCACCGCGGCGGCGTTCAGGGCCTGCACGTACTGTCCGCTGATCACCGCGCTGCCACCCTCCAGCGGGGGCTCGCCGCCCTGCCGCGTGCCGTCGTTCCAGCTGAAGCCCCGCGGGGTCCAGTCCACGAAGTTCCAGTAGGGCGTGGGGCCGATCAGGCCGTTGGTCATTTCGTGGCCGCGGTACCAGTCGAGGACCGCCGCTACGCCGTCCAGCTGTTCCCGGATGAAGGCGGGCTCGTCCACGTGCATGGCGTAATCGTACACCATGAGGATCCACATCAGGGAGTAGGGCGGGATGATCTGTCCGGCGTTGTCGGGGGCCCGGCTGAGGGTGAGCCCCTCGGCGATGCGGCTGTCCTGGAAGAGCTGAATGGCCTTGCGCATCAGCCGCGCGTCGCCGCTGGCGTAGAGGCTGATCAGGGCCTGGATGCGGGTATCCCCCGGGTATTGCAGCTGCTCGTAGTAGGGGCAATCCACGTAGGTTTCCTGGGCGCAGAGGCGGGCGGTGCGCCAGCCGGTCTCCACGATCTCGTCGATACGCCGCTCGGGCTGGGAGGTGGTGAAGCCACCGTTCTCCGCAAAGGGGTAGGCGACCTCGGTCACGTCCAGGCCGCGCAGCCGCAGGGGTTCGTCGCCGGTCTCAAAGGCCACCTGCAGGTAGCGGGCGGTACGGAACCAGAGGGTGGTGAAGGTATGGGGGGGGCCGTCCGGCAGGAATTCGTCGTAGGCGCCCAGGATGTGTTTGCCGGTGATGCTGTCGCGGTGCCCCTTGCGGCCGTCGGCGTCGATCAGGCTCTCAGCGTAGGTCAGGCGCACGCTTGCCCCCCGGCCGCCCTCGGTGCGCAGGTCGAAGAAGGCGTTGGTCAGGTGGCCCACGTCGAGCAGGAAGCTGTCGCGGGTGTTAGCGGGCAGCAGCGTATCGGCTAAGCGGCCGGCCCGGCGGTCGTTGCGGATGACCAGGGGCGGGGGCAGCGGCCGTCTTTCCATTTCGGGAATCTGCTGGGGTACCAGCGGCCAGAGCATCTCGGTATCGGTACCCCGGGGCATGGCGCGCCCGAGGTAGCGGGCACTTTCGGGAAATTCAGTGCTGTCGCGCGGTAGTCTGGAGGCGTCGATGTGCAGCTGGGGCCCGACCACGAAGTAGGCCCGCAGCCGCTCGCGGGCGTCGGTGATGGGGGTGTAGGCT
>JBGTHX010000285.1:0-17450 GCA_041746055.1 Lewinella sp.
CTAACTGTGTCGGGCAAAACATCTTTCAAGGTGTGTAAAGGGACCTCCCATAAGTTACTCGGGGCGGTTGTCATAGCAACAATTGGCGCTCTGTCTGCTGACCAACCAAGCGGGGGATGCGGTGGTCGAGGGCAGTTTGTCCAGAATATATTGGTCACGCACCATCGTCCGGTCTGGACGTGGCCCGGCGACCAATCGCTGGCGTACAATCACTTTCAACTACCTAACCCATAAGTCCTGATGAGAATTTCCTTCCTCCCGGCGGCCGCCCTGCTGTCCGCCTCCTTCTTCGTGGTTTCCTGTGAACAGGAATCCGTGGTCGACCACGTCGAACTAGAATCCCCCGCCCCCATTTTCAGCGAAGCCTTTCGCTCCACCGCCAAAACGCCCGCCTCCCTGGGTAAGCGTGCGGATGGCTACGGCGTCAGCGTAGCCATGGCCGAATACCTCACCGCCGAGGAGTCCGGGCAAATGGGCACCACGGTATTCTTCAACAACCGCGGCAATAAGCGGCTGGCGTACGACTTCAACCCCGACCTGCAGCTCGATAATACCACCGGCGTATCCTACTATGTAGACGAGACCCGCCCCTCGCAATCCGTGCCCGTAGCGGCGAGCACCGCCGCCATCGTCCGATCCATGAATACCTGGGATGAGGTACAGTGTTCCGACCTTGGGATGTTCCGCGTTCCCGGTACCGGCGGGTCCACCGGCCTGATCGCTGCTGTTCTCGGTTACGGAGGCTCTTTCGATTACGTGGCCGATGTCAACCAGGCGGGATGGCTACCGGCCGCGGCCTTCGACGCGATTGCGCCTGACGGCAGCCAGTTCATTCTCGGCGTGACCTTCACCATCCAGTTTACCGACGCCGACGGTAACCCGATCGACCTCAACAACGACGGCCTCTTCGACGTGGCCTGGCGCGAGATCTACTACAACGATAACTTCCTCTGGCAGGACGGTGCCGGTCCCGGAGCAGACATCGAGACCGTGAGCCTGCACGAAGCCGGCCACGGCCTCAGCGAGCAGCATTTCGGTAAGGCGTTCCGGACGCTGTCCAACGGCAAGGTGCACTTTGCCCCCCGGGCCGTCATGAACGCCACCTACTCGGGCGTACAGACCACCATCGGGCAGACCGACAATGCCGGCCACTGCAGCCTCTGGGCCAACTGGCCTAAATAGCCCAGGCGGACAGCCCCCGGCGCAGGAAAAACCTGTCTTAAAAATGTGGCGAACCCTAATATATGCGTCACCACCCCGTTTTGATTTCGCCGGCCAATTCTTGTCGGTACAATCATCCTATCCCCCGAGTCGACCGGCTATTGCCGGCGATCTTGGGGATCACTCACTTTTCACCTTACTGATTGATCATTTCTATGAGCAAATCCCTTACCCGCCTGGCGAGCCTGTTGACCCTGTCCGCCTTTGCCGTAAGCTGTCAGCAGGAACCCACCGTAGATTCGGTAGCGATACCCAGCCCCGAGCCCCTCTACGGCACCCTGCCCGCCACCACCTACTCCGCGAAGACCGGCAAATCTGCCGATACCCTCCGCGTTGCCATCGTCATGGCGGAATTTATCACCACCGCCGCCTCCGACGAGCTGGTTAATACCTTGCTCTTTAACGACCGGGGCAACAAGCAACTGTCGTTCGATTTTGCCCCGGGCAACTCGCTGGATGGCACCGATGACATCTCCTACTACATCGACGGTACGCGGCCCAGCGCCGAAGTACCCGTTGCCCAAAGCACCGCCGCGTTCGAGCGCGCCATGCAGACCTGGGAGGAGGCCAGCTGCAGCGAACTGAATATGTACCAGGTACCGGCTACCGGCAAGACCACCGGATTCGTATCGCTGGTATTCGGGTACGGCGGTAGCAGCGACTACGTAGCGGACGTGGTCCAGAATGGCTGGCTACCCGCCGCCTTCTTCAAGCGCGTGTTCGGCAACCGGGGCAACTCGGTGCTCGGCGTGACCTTCACCCTCGTCCAGACGGATGCCCGTGGCAACTACGTAGACAGCAACAACGACGGCAAGCTCGACGTCGCCTGGCGTGAGATCTACTACAACGACCGCTTCAACTGGGCCACCTCGATCGACATCGAGACGGTAGCTCTCCACGAAGCCGGGCACGGACTCAGCCAGGAGCACTTCGGCAAGGCGTTCCGCCAGACGAACACCAACGAGATCCAGTACAGCCCCCGGGCCGTGATGAACGCCATCTACTCCGGCATACAGACCACCGTGGAGGGCACCGACAACGCCGGCCACTGCAGCATCTGGGGTAACTGGCCCAACAAGTAATAGCCTATTTACTTCTCTCGCATTCTATTTCAGAAGCCCCGGCCGCATGTGTGGTCGGGGCTTTCTGTGTTTGGCGGGGCTTATCTTCGCCCCCATGCCCAATCCCGCCACCGACAAGCGTCTTTTCCTGCTCGACGGCCACGCCCTGGTCTACCGGGCGCACTTCGCCTTCATCAACCGCCCCCTCATCAACTCCAAGGGGGTGAATACCTCGGCGATGCACGGCTTTACCCGCACGCTCTGGGACCTGATGAAGAACCAGCACCCTACCCACCTCGCGGTGGTCTTCGACCCGGAGGGCCCCACCTTCCGCCACGAGATGGCCGCTGACTACAAGGCCAACCGGGAGGAGCAGCCCGAGGATATCGGCATCGCCTTCCCCTACATCCACCAGATCCTGCAGGCCTTCAAGATCCCGATCATCATCGTGCCCAACTACGAGGCCGACGACGTGATCGGCACCCTCTCCAAGCAGGCGGCACGCGAGGGCTATAGGGTATATATGGTCACGCCCGATAAAGACTACGGCCAGCTCGTGGAGGAGAATATCCTCATGTACAAACCCAGTCGCATGGGCAACGGCATCGAAATTCTCGGCGTGGACGAGATCAAAGAGAAATGGGGCATCGAACGCCCCGAGCAGGTGATCGATATGCTGGGCCTGATGGGCGACTCGGTCGATAACATCCCCGGCGTACCCGGCATCGGCCCCAAGACCGCGGCTAAATTCATCGAGGAGTACGGCACCATGGAAAACCTCCTGGCGAATACCGACAAGATCCGCGGCAAGAACCAGGAACGACTGCGGGAATTCCGGGAGCAGGCCCTGCTCAGCAAGGAACTGGCTACGATCATCGTGGACGTGCCCATCCAGTTCGACCCGGAAGCCTACCTGATCGAGGACTTCGACCGCGACTACCTCACCGACGTATTCCGCGAACTCGAGTTCCGCTCCATCGCCAACGAGATCCTGGGCGTAGAGGAGGAGGCCCCGAAGCCCAAGACCGCTCAGGGAGACCTCTTCGCTTCCCCGGGGACCCCGGCACCCGCGTCCGCGCCCCCCGGAAAGAACTACCGGCAACCGCCCGCCCACGCCATCGCCGACCAGAACATCGAGAATACCGAGCATAGCTACCACAAGGTGGCGACGCCGGAGGAACGCGCTGCCCTGCTGTCGGAACTGAAGCAACAGCAACTGCTCTCCTTCGACACCGAGACCACCAGCATCGACCCGACCACCGCCGAATTGGTGGGATTGTCATTCGCCTGGAAGACCGGCGAGGCCTGGTACGTGCCCGTGCCCGCCGACCGTGCGGGGGCCGAAGCCATCGTGGCCGAATTCGCGCCCGTGCTCGCCGACCCCGCCATCGACAAGGTCGGGCAGAACCTGAAGTACGACATGATCGTACTGGAGCGCTACGGTGCCCCCGTGCGGGGTAAGCTGCTGGATACCATGGTGATCCATTACCTGCTCAATCCCGACGCCCGCCACAAGATGGACATCGTGAGCGAGAATTACCTCAACTACAAACCCGTCCCCATCGAAGCCCTCATCGGCAAGGGCAAGAAGCAGCTGACCATGCGCGACGTGCCCGTCGACAAGGTGGTGGACTACGCCTGCGAGGACGCCGACATCACCCTGCGGCTCTACCACGCCCTGTGGCCCGAGCTCGAGGAAGAAGAACTGGTGGAACTCTACGAAACCGTGGAGGCCCCGCTCATCCCCGTACTGCGGGACATCGAGCTGGAGGGCATCAACCTCGACGCGGCCTTCCTGCAGGACTATAGCAAGGTGCTGACGAAGGAGCTCCAGTCGATCGAGCGGGAGATCTTCGAACTGGCCGGCTCGGAGTTCAACATCGGGTCGCCCAAACAGATCGGCGAGATCCTCTTCGGGCGGATGGGCGTACCCTACAGGGGCAGCAAGACCAAGACCGGACAGTATAAAACGGACGAGGCTACGCTGGCCGAGGTGAGCGCGGAATTCCCGATCGTGAAGCAGATCCTGCGTCACCGCAGCCTGAGCAAGCTGCTGGGTACCTACGTGGACGCCCTGCCGCTGCTGATCAACGAGGAGGACGGCCGCATCCACTCCAGTTTCAACCAGACGATCGCCGCCACGGGCCGCCTGAGCAGCAACAACCCCAACCTCCAGAATATCCCCGTGCGTACCCCCGAGGGCGCGGAGATCCGCAAGGCCTTCGTGCCCCGTGACGCGGACCACGTGCTGCTGGCCTCCGACTACTCGCAGATCGAACTGCGGCTGGTCGCCGCGCTGAGCCAGGACGCGGGCATGCTCGATGCCTTCCAGACCGGAAAGGACATCCACACTGCCACCGCCGCTCTGATCTTCGACGTGCCCTACGAAGAAGTTACCCGCCTACAGCGGTACCAGGCCAAGACCATCAACTTCGCTATCCTCTACGGGGCCGGCGCCCAGCGCCTGACCCAGGAGCTGGAGATCTCGCGGGCCGAGGCCAGCAACCTGATCGCCAACTACTACGAGCGCTTTACCGGCCTGAAGCAATTCATGAGCGGCACCGTGGAGCAGGCGCGGGAGGAGGGCTACGTAAGCACCCTGCTGGGCCGGAAGCGCGGTCTGCGGGACATCAACAGCAAGAACGGTATGTCGCGCTCCCTGGCCGAGCGCATGGCCATGAACACCCCCATCCAGGGCACGGCGGCCGACATGATCAAGCTGGCCATGATCCGCATCCACAAAGCGCTGCGGGAAAAAGGCTTCAAAACCCGGATGATCCTGCAGGTACACGACGAACTCGTCTTCGACGCCCCGCGCGACGAGGTGGAGCGCGTCACCCCCCTGATCGAGGAGTTGATGCGCGAGGCCCTGCCCGACCTGGACGTGCCGATCGTGGTGGAGACGGGTAAGGGGGAGAACTGGCTGGAAGCGCATTAGTGTAGAGCTTGCAAGCTTCGCTTGCTTGCGGTAGAGCAGGCTCGTTGCACTCGTCTGCGGTAGAACTCCCTTTGGTCGCGGTAGAGCTTGCAAGCTTCGCTTGCTTGCGGTGGAGATGAACCCTTTGGGGGAGAGTTGTTTTATCGGGTATGCCGCGCAAGGGGAAGAACTATACCGACCGCCTCCGGGGCCCGATGGGGGAATGCGAACTGTGCTGCCGTACGAAGCCGCTCACGGAGCACCACCTCATTCCGCGTGCCGTGCACCGTAGGTCCTATTTCCAGAAAAACTTTACGAAGGAGGAGATGACTCACCGCCGCATCAGCATCTGCCGGGCCTGTCATAAGGGCATCCACCGCCTCATCCCCGACGAAAAGGAACTGGCCCGCGACTACAATACCCGCGAAAAATTGCTGGCCGACGAACGCATCCGCCGGCACGTGGAGTGGGTCGCCAAACAACGATAAAATTCCCAGCCTCTACCGCGACCAGGCACTAAAAAAGGCAAGCCGGTTCAACCAGCTTGCCCGAACATTAACCAAAAACCCAGCAAAAGACATGACCTTAAGTTTTGCGGCCGACTCCCGAAGGGAGCAACCGCGATAACAGCCATGAACCTGAATGGAGCCGAAACTACACTGAGCACGACCCGGTAGCGGGTGGTATGTTCAGCGGAATTTGGGGCCGACTCACGGTGGAATTTGGTGAATTGCCTCGTCAGCAAACGTGTGTGCTGACTGTTAGGTAAAGTTAGGAGACCAAACAGATGTTCGCGGGGGACAACATTTTAGCGCAAACATGCGCCCCGCTGAGCCGTTGGAGTAGCCAAACCATTTACCATGCAACTTTCCCAAGACCAGCTCGCCGAGAAGAAGGCCGTAGCCGCCCGCCTCCTGACCATTAAGGAAAACTCCTACCAGAACATGATGGCCATGCAGACCGCGGATATGGACGAAGCGGAGGAAACGAACGAAGAAGAGCAGAATCGTTACGAAGACGGTAAGGTCGACCAATCCATCAACCGCGTGGAAGCCCGCGCCAGCGTGGTGGAAGCCCTGCAGCACGACATCAACGTGCTCTCCAATATCGAGGAAATCGAGCCCACCGAGGAGATCCAGCTCGGGGACATCATCGAGACGGACCGCGGCAATTTCTTCGTCGGAGCGGCCAGCGATGAATTCGAGGTGAACGGCAAGAAGTACCGTGGCATCTCTACCGAAAGCCCCCTCTACCTCGCCCTGCGCGGTAAGCACAACGGCGACAGCGTCGAGGTCAACGGCTCCAGCTTCAAGCTCGTCAACAGCTACTAGTCCTATCCCCGAAACTACACCGAAAGGCACCGGACGTCCCGTTCCGGTGCCTTTTCAATTCGCCCCATGACCATCCGAGAAGCCCAGGACACCGTCGATCGCTGGATCACTACCGTAGGAGTGCGCTACTATGGCGAGCTGACCAACACCGCCATCCTGATGGAGGAGACCGACGAGGTCGCCCGCCTGATGGCCCGCCTGTACGGGGAGCAGTCCTTTAAGAATCCGGAAGACGAGGCCCGCGCGCCCGCACAACTCGCGGACGAAATGGCCGACGTGCTCTTCGTACTGATCTGCCTGGCCAACCAGACCGGCATTGACCTCACCGAGGCCCTACGGGGAAACCTCCTCAAGAAAACCTCGCGTGACGCCGTACGCCACCGCGACAACCCCAAACTCCGCTCAGAAGAGGGGTAGCTTGCGACTCGTCACGCGGCCGGCGGCTTCCAGGGTCACGATATACACACCGGCCGTGAAGCGCTCCGCGATCCGGTGCTCCTGCGGTCCGCTACCCTGCCGCCCGGTGAAGACGGTCCGGAGTCTCCGGCCTACCGCATCGTACAGGTACAGATTCACCTCGCCCGCGGCGGGCAGTGCATAGGTGACGCGGATTCCCGAGCCGTCGCGCCAGGCCTGTAGCTGTGGCTCCCGGGCAAGATCAGGCCGCATCTCATTCGCGGTAGTGGCACCGCAGCTCAGGCCGAGTTGGTCCAGCCTGGGAAATTTGGCCCCGAGTAGGTTGTCTACCAACGGATCGTCGAGGCACAGCCACCGGCTGAGAATGGTAGCGTAGACCTCCCGGAAATCGGTGGCCGCCTGCACGTTGCCGTGGCGATCCAGCGCCCGCAGGTCGGGTGCATCGCCGATCGCGCCGTTCCCCTCGAGGCCCGGACCGAACAGCAGCATGGGGGCTCCCGCCCCGTGGTCGGTCCCGGACGAACCGTTCTCGCGTACCCGTCGACCGAATTCGCTGAGGGTCATGGTCAGTACGCGCTCCGCCATTCCTCCCGCGCCGAGGTCGGCATAGAACTGGTCGACGTTCCGGGCTACGGAATTGAGCAGGGCCGCGTGGTCCTGCAGCTGGTTGGCGTGCGTATCGAATCCGTCGAGCTCGACCACGAAGAGCCGGGTGCCCAGTCCGCCGCGGATCAGCCGGGCCACGAGGGCCAGTTGCCGGCCCAGGGGGTCGTCGAGGTAGTTGCCGTCGTTTTTTCCTTCGGCGTAGGTGTCTGCCAGTACCCCGGCGTACCGGAAGGTAGTGTTGGCTACTGCCCGTACGTAGCCGAGTTGCTCTCCGTAGCCGCAGTCGGGAAGGTTGTCCAGATCGTACAACTGCCCCGTACGGGCGATTTCGTACAGCTTTTCGGGATTGCTGGTAGATACGGCGTAGTTGAAGTCATCCGCGTTGTTGAACAGCAGATTACCCGAGCCGCCGATCTGCAGGGCGGGCGGGGTAGCGGGCGGGCTACTGAGAAAATCGGGGTAGGTATGCTGCAGGTAGCGGCCGAGGACGCCGCTGTTGATCACCTCATCGGGTGCTGAAGCGGTGGCCCAGATATCGGAAGACCGGAAATGGCTGAGGATCTGCTCGGGGTAGCCCGCATTGCGCACGACCTTCATGCTGCCCCGTTGCCACAGGCCCTGCAGGGGAGCGAGTTGAGGGTGGAGCGCGACATCGGGGGTGAGTTTCAGGCTTTGTTGCTCCCGAACGTGGATACTGGGCCGGGCGGCCTGATACGTGCCAAAGTCGTGGATGGGAATCAGGGTATTGAGGCCATCGTTGCCGCCCTTCAGGCGCAGCATCACGAGGGCGCGCTCATCCGGCCCGCCGGCAGAAAGGGCGGCGAGGGCGGGGGACGCCGCCAGCGCCCGGACCGGGAGTTGCCCCAGCACCAGCGTGCCGGCTCCTACTCCCAAAAGATCGCGGAGAAAGTGGCGGCGGGAGTGCTCTTTGCGGTCGGTACAGGGGGTGTGTTGGGTTTTAGTCATGAGTTAGCAAAGCTGAAATTCGGGAAGACGGATAAGGTGGCGGAGCAGCAGGTAGATTTGCCAGGAAGCGGAGTCCCACGACAGCGACCACTTGCCATTGGCGAAATAGTTCTCCGGAATCTCCCCTTTCAGGACGGCCGTGGCTTCCTGGTAGGCGCTCTCGTGAGACAGGCCCTGCGGCAGGAAAAAGTCGATGATCGCCCGGGTGACTTCGGCCGGGTCGGTGCTGTTTCCGGTAAGTCGGATCGCCCAATCGGGATAGGTGCGCTGGTTGTTGTCGTGGACGGCCCAGCCGAAACCATCCAAAAACTCCCACCGCAGGGTGAGGCGATTGGAATTGATCCAGGCGCGGTTGCCCGGCCAGCCCGCTACGTCGGGCGGTTCGCCGGGTTGCTGTCCGAGCGAGGCAATGCCCCAGAAACCCCATTCGCGACGGTTTTCAAAGTCTCCGAACTCCCCCTGCCGCAGAAAGGAGAGCATTAACTCCACCGGGCTCTTTACGAGTACGCCCCGGTTCGCCCGGTCGAAGAAATGGGCGCTGGTAAAGAGCTGGCGCATGACCGGTAAAAGCTCGAAGCCGTGTTGCAGCAGGGTGGCCGCCAGTGCTTCCACGATCGCTTCATCGGCGGTGGGATTGACGAAGGCCCGGTACAGCTTCCGACAGACAAAGTCGGCGATCTGGGCACCCCGGGCCTCAAAAAGCACATCGATAAGGCCGTTGGTATCGTAGGATCCGGTGCGGCCGAATACCGTTTTTAGTCCATCGTCGAAGGAGTTGTCCTTCCACTCTATCGGACCGCCGTAGGAGGTATAGCCGTTCCAACCCGTCAGGGCCCGGCTGGCTTCCCGGATATCCTCCTGGGTGTAGCCGTTGTTCTCCCCCAGGGTAAAAAGCTCGAAAAGCTCGCGGGCGTAGTTCTCGTTGGGCTTGTCGCGGCGGTTCTCGAATCCGTTCAGGAAATAAAGCATCGCGGGGGTCACGGTAACCTCTTTCACCAGCGTACGGAAATTCCCGAAAGCGTTGCGGGTCAGTACGTCAAAGTACTGGTGGTGGTAGCTGGGGCAGTTGTGGGTTTCGTAGCGCGTAGCGAAGTGATCGTGCCAGAAGAAGACTATTTTTTCCCGGACGCCGTAGGTGATGCCCAGGTCGAGCAGCTGGTCCATCGATTCCCGGTAGGCAGCAAACGCATCCTGACCGGCATTCAGAAACCGATCCTCGTTCCAGTTGGCCCACCGGGGCGCCGGGGGCAGGGGCTGGGCGGCGGCGGTTTCCAGCAATTGAGTGGCTTCCTGTTCGGGGCTTCGCTCCAGGGCGGCCGCGATTTCCGGCAAATTAGCTCCGTAGCCCAGTCTGCGGTGGAGATGGCGTACGGCTGCTGCGTCCCAAGTATTGTCGGTACGCGGTGTAAAGGTTTGTAGTCCGGTAGTAGAGCAATTCATACGCACGGAACGGCCCAAATGACCGTGAAGTACCTAAAGTTAAGGTTTTAGGATTTGAGTATTTGGCTGGCAAAGCGGGTGCGGGGGTGAGCCACGGTAGCCGGGGCTTCCTACCCCACGATCGTAACATTTTCAAACATTTTTTGTAAACCAAATAGTTACTATTTAAAATTTATCGTCAAAAAGTGGATTTTTTATCCGCCTTTTCTTCGATTTTCCTTGCGCGGCCCCTCCAATGTGTTTATATTTGTAGCGTCGCAAAACAAAAGCAGTTTCAAACAAACAGGATAATGGCAGATAATAACAAAGACACCGCCGCTAAGCTCAAGGCACTCCAAATGACGATCGACCGTCTGGATAAGGCCTACGGCAAGGGCACCATCATGCGCCTCGGCGAGAGCCAGGCCGCTAACGTGGAAGCGATCCCCACCGGCTCGCTCGGCCTCGACATCGCGGTAGGCATCGGCGGCTTCCCCAAAGGGCGCATCATCGAGATCTACGGCCCCGAATCTTCCGGTAAGACGACGCTGGCGATCCACGCCATCGCCGAGTGCCAGAAGCGCGGCGGCATCGCCGCCATCGTGGACGCGGAGCACGCCTTCGACCGCTTCTACGCCCAGAGCCTTGGCGTAGACACCGATAACCTCCTCATTTCCCAGCCCGACAACGGCGAGCAGGCCCTCGAGATCGCCGAGAACCTGATCCGCTCCGGTGCCGTCGACATCCTCGTCGTCGACTCCGTAGCCGCCCTGGTGCCCCGCGCCGAGATCGAAGGCGAGATGGGTGACAGCAAGATGGGTCTTCAGGCCCGCCTGATGTCCCAGGCCATGCGGAAGCTCACCGGCACGATCGGCAAGACCGGCTGCTGCTGCATCTTCATCAATCAGCTGCGCGAGAAGATCGGCGTGATGTTCGGCAACCCCGAAACCACCACCGGTGGTAACGCCCTGAAGTTCTACGCCTCCATGCGCATCGATATCCGCCGCACCGGAGCCGCCATCAAGGATAAGGAGGGCAACGTAGTCGGCAACCACGTGAAGGTGAAGGTCGCCAAGAACAAACTGGCCCCCCCCTTCCGCATCGCGGAATTCGACATCATGTACGGTGAGGGTATTTCCAAGTCGGGTGAGATCGTCGACCTCGGCGTGGACCAGGATATCATCCAGAAGTCCGGCGCCTGGTATGCCTACGATGACGCCAAGATCGCCCAGGGCCGCGAGGCCGCCAAGCAGTTCATGCTCGATAATCCCGAAGTGGCCGACGAAGTGGAAGCCAAGATCAAAGCCAAGATCATGGGCATCGAGGAAGACGCCCGCGCCAACCGCAACGGCCGCGGCCGGGTCGCCGACGCCGAAGTGGCCGAGGCCTGAACCTGAGCCCCGCTCAACCGATACCGGCAGGCCCGCTCCGACTTCGTGTCGGGGCGGGCCTCGTCGTGTAAATGCACCCCCCGCAGCTGGCCTAATCGGGCCGGGAGCGGTAACTTCGCCGTACAATCCCCCACCCCATGAACCGCGACACCGCCGTCTTCGAACTCATAGACCAGGAACTCGAGCGCCAGCGCCACGGCATCGAGCTGATCGCCTCCGAAAACTTCACCAGTGCCGCCGTCATGGAGGCCATGGGCAGCTGCCTCACCAACAAATACGCCGAGGGCTACCCCGGCAAGCGCTACTACGGAGGCTGCGAGATCGTGGACCAGATCGAGCAACTCGCCATCGACCGACTGTGTGAGCTCTTCGGAGCCGAATACGCGAACGTACAGCCCCACTCGGGCGCCCAGGCCAACGCCGCGGTCTTCCTGGCCCTGCTGCAGCCCGGCGACGCCACCCTCGGTTTCAGTCTCGCCCACGGTGGCCACCTGAGCCACGGCCACCCGGCCAACTTCAGCGGCAAGAACTACCAGGCCAACTTCTACGGCGTGGAGGAAGAGACCGGCCGTATCGACATGGACAAGGTCGCCGCGAAGGCACGCGAGGTGCAGCCCAAGCTGATCGTCTGCGGTGCCTCGGCCTACAGCCGAGACTGGGACTACGCCCGCTTCCGCGCCATCGCCGACGAGGTCGGGGCCCTGCTGCTCGCCGACATCGCCCACCCCGCCGGCCTCATCGCCGCCGGCCTGCTCAACGATCCCCTGCCCCACTGCCACATCGTGACCAGCACCACCCACAAGACCCTTCGTGGTCCCCGTGGCGGCATCATCATGATGGGCAAGGACTTCGACAACCCCTGGGGCCGCACCACCAAGAAGGGCAACGCCATCAAGATGAGCAGCATCCTCAACAGCGCCGTATTCCCTGGCATGCAGGGCGGCCCTCTCGAGCACGTGATCGCCGGTAAGGCCGTGGCCTTCGGCGAGTGCCTCAGCGACGGATGGAAGGCTTATGGCAAGCAGGTGATCGCCAACGCCCAGACCATGGCCCAGGCCTTCGTGGACCGCGGCTACCACATCATCAGCGGCGGCACCGACAACCACAGCATGCTGATCGATCTCAGCAACAAGGACATTACCGGCCGCGACGCCGAGATCGCCCTGGGCCGGGCCGACATTACCCTCAACAAGAACATGGTACCCTTCGACAAGAAGTCGGCGGTAGTCACCAGCGGAGTGCGCATCGGTACCGCGGCCATCACGACCCGCGGCTTCCGGGAGGAGGACTGCCGGCAGACGGTGGCGTGGATCGACGAGGTCATCCGCAACCAGGACGACGAGCGTACCCTCGACCGCATCCGCGGGGAAGTGAACGCCTTCATGGAGAGATTCCCGCTGTACACCGGAGAACTGGTGGAGCGCTAGACCTAAGATTTTCACCCTCACGGGCGAAGAGAAATGGGCTCCGGTAAGTTTTACGGAATATTTAGGGGCGTGGCCGCATGGTAAGCGTATATTAATGGCGTTATGTTTCAGCGGGTTATTCCCCGCGGCATTCGGCGCTACTAATCCCAGCTTACTACTAACCGGTCTATGAAGTCCCCCTTCCTCCTACTGTTTCCTTTCTTATTCATAATCAGCGGTTCACTACCGGCCCAACAGGTGTATCGGGCGGACCTGTCCAAGCTTGCGCCGCGCGAACAACAGTGGGTGGATTCGGTGTACCAGTCGATGTCGGAAGACGAGCGGCTGGGCCAGCTCTTCATGATCCGCGCCCACAGTGACCTGGGCCCCGACCACTTCGCCAGCGTGGAGAAGCAGATCGCGGACTACCACGTCGGCGGCCTGTGCTTCTTCCAGGGCACCCCCGAGAAGCAGCTGGAACTCACCAACCGCTACCAGGCGCTCAGCAAGCTGCCCCTCATGGTGAGCATGGACGCGGAGTGGGGACTGGGCATGCGCCTCCCGGACCAGACCATCTCCTACCCCAAGCAACTCGCCCTGGGCGCCATCCGCAACAATCAGCTGATCTACGATATGGGCGCCGAGATCGCCCGGCAGATGCACCGTATCGGTATCAACGTAGCCTTCAGCCCCGTACTCGACGTCAACAACAACCCGAATAACCCCGTCATCGCCACCCGCTCCTTCGGGGAAGACCGCTACAACGTCACCGCCAAGGGATACATGTACATGAAGGGGCTGCAGGACAACGGCATCCTGGCCAGCGCCAAGCACTTCCCCGGCCACGGAGATACGGACGTCGACAGCCACCTCGACCTGCCCGTCATCAGCCACAACCGCGAACGGCTCGACAGCGTCGAGCTCTATCCCTTCCAGGCACTGATCCGCTACGGCATCGGCAGTATCATGGCAGCCCACCTGCAAATCCCCGCCCTGGATCCCCGCCCGAACCGCCCCTCTTCCCTGAGTAAGCCCATCGTCACGGACCTGCTTCGTCGCGACCTGGGATTCACCGGCCTCATCTTCACCGACGGCCTCGAAATGAAGGGCGTGACGAAGCACTACGGCCACGGTGAGGTCGAAGCCGAGGCCATCGCCGCGGGTTCCGACATCCTGCTGCTTCCGGAGGACATCGCCGCCTCCTTCACGGCCATCAAGCGCTACGTCAGCGAGGGTAAGATCCGGCCCGCCGACATCGAGGTAAAGGTCCGCCGGGTGCTGCTCTCCAAGTACCGCCTCGGACTCACCGACCCAACCTTCCCGCCCCTCGCCGGCCTGCGCGAGGACCTCAACTCCCCCGCCGCCACCTCGCTCAAGCAGGAGCTCTATCAGGCCGCTATGACGCTGGTGCGGGATGACAAAGATCTGGTGCCCGTAGAGACCCCGATGACCGGCAAGATCGTATCCCTGCGTATCGGGGCCACGAAGGCCACCTCCTTCACGAGCCGCCTGGACGACTACGGACAGGTCACCCACCTCGCCGCCAATGTCGATCCCACGGCCACCGAACAACAACAGATCCTCGGCCGCATCACTGCCGATGACATCGTCATCGCCAGCCTCTACAGCGACGGCAGCCGATTCATCGAAAAAGTGCCGGTCTCGGCCGAAACGGTGCGCTTACTACGCGCCATCGACGGCCGCGCGAAACTGATCGTGACGGTCTTCGGCAACCCCTATAGTCTCAAGGCCCTCGATGGGTTCGGTAGCCTGCTGGAGGCCTACAGCCGCGACGACGTGGCCCAGGACGCTGCGGCCCAGGCCCTGTTCGGCGCTAACCCCATCACCGGACGCCTGCCGGTGACCGCCAGCGCCAAAGCCCCCTTCAACACCGGACTGGAAACCACGGCCAACTACCGCATGGGCTACGCACCGCCCGAAAGCGTCGGCATCGACGGTGAATTCCTGACCGCCAGCGTAGACAAGCTGGCCGCCGAGGCCATCAGCGCGCACGCCACCCCAGGCCTGGTAGTGCTGGTCGCCCGCCACGGCAAGGTGGTCTTCGAGAAAGCCTACGGCAGCTATACCTACGCCAACCGCACGCCGGTCACCACCAACTCCGTGTATGACCTGGCCTCCGTAACGAAGGTCGCCGCCACTACCCTGTCCATCATGAAGCTGGTGGAGGAAGGCAAGGTAAACCTCGATAAAAGCCTAGGTTTCTACCTGCCCGAACTGAAGGGCTCCAACAAAGCCCCCCTCAAGATCCGCGACGTGTTGGCCCACCGCGCCGGCCTGATCGCCTGGATCCCCTTCTACCGCTACACCCTTACCCCGGGCAGCCACCCCAAGCCCAGCTCCCAGTTTTACCGGAGCAACCAGACCGGCGACTTCATAGTGCCCGTTACGGATAAACTGTACATGAATAAGGTATGCGTCGACGACGTCTGGGACCAGATCTACGAGAGCGAGCTCAGTAACCCGGGCCGCTACCGCTACAGCGACCTCGGCTTCTACCTGATGGCCAAACTGGTGGACCGGGTCAGCGGTCTCACCGTCGACGAGTTTGCCGCCCGCAACTTCTACCGGCCCATGGGTCTGGAATCCATGACCTTCAATCCGCTGCGCACCATCTCGCGCGACCGCATCCCACCCACCGAAGTGGATAACTACTTCCGCATGTGCACCGTACAGGGCTACGTCCACGATATGGGTGCCGGCATGATGGGTGGAGTGAGCGGCCACGCAGGTCTCTTCGGTTCCGCCCACGACCTGGCCGCGTTGTTCCAGATGCTACTCCAGGAGGGTACCTATGGTGGTCGCCGCTACCTGCGCCCCGAGACCATCGACGAATTCACGACCCGCTATCCGGGGGAACAGCGCCGGGCGCTGGGCTTCGACATGAAGCAACTCGACGAAAACCAGTACCAGAACCTGGCAGAAGACGCCTCCAGCCGCACCTTCGGCCACACCGGCTTTACCGGTACCTGCGTGTGGGCCGACCCCGTGGAGGATATGGTCTACGTGTTCCTCTCCAACCGCACCTTCCCCAGTGCCGCCACCAACAAGCTTAGCAAGCTGAAGACCCGCGTGCGAGTCCAGGCGGCAGCCTACGAATCGATGCAGCCGATCAAGCCGGCCGACCGTTCGTACGGTCAGACCGCCCGCCTCGGTCAGTAGGCCTTTACCGCGCGGCGTTGCGCAGTGCCTTGTACATGTAGCCGGCGGGAAGCTGGTCACTCAGGTTCATACCGTTCAGAATGGCGAATTCCTCCAGGCGATCCTGGGGGATCCGTGCGTCGAGCAGGGCCTGCTGCAGGGTCTTGGCCCGGTCGGTGGTCACGATACGGATCCGGTCGGGCTGGCGGTTCAGCTTGCTGGCGTCCCGCAACTGCGCGAAACTGCGGATGGTGGATTCCATGCTCCGGGAGTAATTACTGAAGTCGGCAGCAGCGGAAAGTCCGGCCAGCATGTACACATTACCGGTGTAGGAGATGAAACTGGCGATGGTGCCCAGGGAAGAGGTCTGGCCGGTGGACTGGTCCTGTTGGTTGATTTGCCCCACGATCGTGGTAGCAGGCAGGCCGTTGATCGCCTGATCGCTGGTGCTGCTCACCTGCACGCTGTTCTGCTCGACAAACTGCTGGGCGGCGGCGCGGGTATCCGTGCCGGAGGACAGGCGCATCTGCATGATTGCCTTCTGGTCAGGGGCTACCATCTGGACCATCGTCGGCGAATTCACCAATTGCCAGCTCTGGGGGATGGCGAAGGTGAATTTAAGTCCGGGGTGGTAGAAGGCGCCATTCTCGACGAAGCCCTGGGCGGGATCCTCGCCGTAAATGATGCCGTCGATGCGCTGCAGCCAGCTGTTGCGGTCCACCTCGTAGGAGCCCCGCTTCCCCGCGGCCTGGGCCTCGATGGCCATTTCCTCCACCCGGGCCTCCCGGTTGAGGGGGTCGGGGTGGGTACTGAGGAAGGTGGGGGCCCGGTTCTCGGCTCCGCCACTCAGGCGGTCGAGGGTACCGAAGAAACCGGCCATCTCCTTGGCGTCGTACCCGATGGCGGTGGAGTACTTCACGCCGAGTTCGTCCGACTGGCTTTCCGCGTCACGACCGAATTTCAGGAACAGCAGCTGCATGCCCTGCATGAGCGATTGTCCCTGGTTGGCGAGCTCCGGCGAAAGGATCATGCCGCCTATCAGGCCGATCTGGGCCACCTGCTGCTTGCTCTGCTGGGCCACCGTGTGGCGGGCCGTTACGTGGCCGATCTCGTGACCGAGTACCCCGGCAAACTGGGCTTCGTTGTTGAAGTGGGCCATGATGCCCCGCGTGAAGTACACGAAGCCGCCCGGCACGGCGAAGGCGTTGACGACCTCGGAATCCACCAGACGGAAGGTCCAGGGCAGGTTAGGCCGCTCGGAAATACGCGCCATGGCGAGCCCCTTCTCCGTCAGGAATTGCTGTAGGGGAGCATCTTCGTAGATGCCGAATTCGGCCACTACCTGGGGATCGTACTGCTGCCCCATCTGGATTTCGCTCTCCTCGGAAATTAGGGATAGCTGCTTCTTGCCGGTGACGGGGTTGGTGGCGCAGCTCGGGAGCAGAAAGGAAAAGGCGAGGATTAACAAGGCGGCGAGCAGACGCGGTAGGGGGACGGACATGTGTTGTTGGCTGATGATTTACCCTGCTAGAAGTCTACCCTCACCCAATAAGTTT
>JBGTHX010000286.1:0-7382 GCA_041746055.1 Lewinella sp.
CTATATCGTGATCGTGACCGACGCCAATGGCTGCGTGGACACGTCCAGCTTCTCGATCTTCTCCCCGCCGGTAGCCCAGGTGTCGATCCCGACGGACGTAGTGCTCTGTCCCGGCGACGAAAACGGGCAGCTCACCGCTACCGTAATCCCTCCCGATACCGTCGCGGTGGTCAGCAACCAGTGGTTCCGCATCAACCCCGACGGTAGTCGCGGAGACCTCATTTCCTCCGAGCGCAGTACGGGTAACGACCTGGCCGTGGGCTTCTACGAATTCGAGGTGACCCTGTCCAATTCCTGCGTGTCCTCCTACTTGGGGGAGGTGGCCAGCCCTGGGCTGGTCCGCCTGGACTCCTTCAACCTGGTCGCTCCCGAATGCCGGGGGGAAGCCAGTGGAGCCATTTTCCTCTTCCCCGCCGGCGGCACCCCCAACGCCGACAACAGCTACAACTACGAGTGGTCGGGCCCCTCCGCGGACTCCACCGACACCCGTTCGAACTTCCTGACCGGTCTCGTAGCGGGATCCTACCGCGTCATCATCACCGACGCCAACGGCTGCCAGCCGGCCTTCGATACCACTTTCCTGCTTGAGGATCCGGTCGGCATCACCGGCAGCTTTACTATCGATGAGGTGAGCTGTCCCGACGAGACCACCGCCGACGGTATCGCCACCTTCGAGGCGATGCTCTCCGACAGCACGGGTGCCCCGGTCACCGGCTTCGACTTCTACTGGTCGACCGGTGATACCATCCTCAACCAGTCCTCCTCCACCGTACGTAATTTGACCCGCGGCCCGATCTCCGTGACGGTCACCGACGGTGTTTGTCCGCAGGTGTTCACGGATACCATCGGCAGTCCCGAAGACTTCGCCTTTACGCCCACCGTAGTGGACGCCAACTGTTTCGGCCAGGAGACCGGCTCGCTGAGCGTTGACGTATCCGGGGGAACCCCTGGCTACTCCTTCGACTGGGTAGACCGGCCCGAAGCCACCAGTACCCTGCAGAACGTGGCGGCCGGGGTGTACGAATTGGTCGTCACCGATTCCCGGGGCTGCTTGTCGGATACCACGGCTTTCTTCGTGGAAGAACCCGATCCCCTTATCCTGTCCGTCGATCCGGTCACGACCCCACTCGTGACTTGCTTCGGAGATGCGGATGGTGTGCTTTCCGTCTTCGTCAGCAGTTCGAACAACAACCCGCTTGCCGATAATCCCTACACCTGGTCGGCCAACGTGTCCGACAACGACGACGCTACGGCGACCGACCTGGCTCCCGGTGATTACAGCGTGACCGTCACCGACGTAGCGGGGTGTACCGACAGCCTGCAGTATACCATTCTGGAGCCCGCGCGCATCGGCTTTACGATCCAGGACGTCCTTCCCCCGCTGTGCTTCGGAGAGATGACGGAGGTCACGATCGACACGGCCTTCGGCGGTCAAGCCTCGGATATCACTGACTACACCTTCACCCTCAACGAGGACGGCTTCCTGTTTCCCGCCGACCAGCCGGGGCAAACCTTCGCCGGGGACGTGATCATTACGGTGTACGATTCTGTGGGCTGCTCCGTCCAGGACACCTTCAATGTACAGCAACCCCCCGAGATCGTCATCGACCTGCCGGAGACGGTAGTGGTGGAACTGGGCGACAGCCTCACTCAGCTCAATCCGCTCATCAGCCCGGCGACGGATCAGTACACTTACTCGTGGACGCCGCCGATTTTTCTTTCCTCCGACAGTGTTCGGGCGCCCTTCATCTTCCCCCTCAACAGCACCGAATACACCCTCACCGCTACGAATCAAAATGGCTGTGATGCACTGGCCGACATTTTCGTCGAGGTAGACGCCAACCGCAACGTGTACATCCCCAACAGCTTCAGTCCGAACGAAGACGGGCGCAACGACGACTTCCGCGTCTACGCCTGCCGTGGCGTGACGGTCATCAACAGCGTCAACATTTACAACCGCTGGGGCGGGCTCGTCAGCCAGGGGGAAAACCTGCAGGCCAACTGCCTCGACGGTACGATTCTCTGGGACGGCAAGACGGGTGGAAAACTGGTGGATCTGGGCGTATACGTCTACGTTATCCAGGTCACGTTCCTGGATAACTTCTCACTAACCTACCGGGGAGACATCTCCGTTGTGCGCTAACCACCGGGCGGCCCGGCCCGGCCACTCGTGTGCCCCAGAGACCGTCCGCCGATCCGACTGATACAGGATGGCCTCGACCTCCTGGGCGGGCGTCGCCGCCAGGTCGGAAAGGTAGAGAATGCCGGCTTCCCGGAGCACCAGGGCGAGATCATCATCGATTCCTTCCAGCTCGGTGAGGTTCTCCTTCCCGGTCGGGGGTGGCTGCGGCCCGTCGGCGGCGAGTTTGGTGGCTTGTCCTACCCAGTCCTGAATGCGGATGAGTTCCGCCACGTATCCGATGCGGGCGGCGTAGTCGGCAATGTCGGAATCGCTCCATTCCGCGATCTGGGAAAAGGTGCTTATTCCTGCCGCACGGAGCTTTTGCTGGTTGAAGGGGCCGATGGAGCCGATCCGGGTGAGGTCATCGCGGTTTCCAGTGGGGGAAGCTTCCCCGGCTTCGGAGGCGGGAAGCGGATCCCCGATACGCACCTGGTGGGTGGAGCGACCGAGGTTCAGGAGCGGCAGCTGGGAAATCGGGAGGGCAGTTTTCCCACGGAGCTCGTCCAGGGCGTCTTCTACGGCCTGCAGGCGTTGCTCCAGCGTAGTATCCGCCGCACCGGCGTGCCCGGCCGGGTCCCCCCCGAGCAGTTGGGCATTGCGGGTTTTCAGGCCGATGACCTGATCGTTCAGGTCCTCGATGGTGGTCGAGAAGCTCTGGTTGGTAGCCGTGAGCTGCTCATTGGCAGCCCGTTGTTCGGTGACCTGCCGGGTAAGGGTATCCGTTGTGGTGCGGGCGTTGCGGAGCTGCACGAGCAGCTCGTCCTTTTCCGTGGTCAGTTGCACGAGTTCCCGGGCGAGCGATTTCTGGTCGTCGTCGGCTGCGGTAAGGCGGGTCTGCAGTTCTTCCCGTTCGCGTTTGGCGAGGGTAGCTTCCTTGCGGTAGCTGCGGGTGCTGCGTTTCTGCAGCAGCCAGCCGAGCAGCAGGCCCAGGGTGAAGAGCAGCAGGCTGATGATGGCCAGGAGGAGCACGGTCTCCGTGGGGAGTGTGGCCAGGAATTCATTAAACTCGTAGTAGGTCTGCATGCCGGGGGGAAGTGGTATCCCGACAAGATAGGCAATGGCTAGAAGGGAATATCGTCGTCGGTATTCATCTTGCTGGGCAGGGTACCGCCGCCGTAGGGCTGGGCGGGCGGCCCGCTGGTGATGGCGCCGGAGGGCAGCAGGTCGAAATCGGGATCGTCCAGGTCGCTGAAGCGGGCAAAGTCGCTGTCGAAGCGCAGGCGAATGTCGCGGGCCTCGCCGTGGCGGTTCTTCCCGACGATGATCTCGGCGATGCCGGCCAGGCTGTTGCCCTGCTCGTCCTCCGTGATCTTGTAGTATTCGGGGCGGTAGAGGAACATGACCATGTCGGCGTCCTGCTCGATTGACCCGGATTCGCGTAAGTCACTGAGCTGCGGGCGTTTATCTCCCCCCCGCGTTTCCACGGCGCGGCTGAGCTGGGAGAGGGCGATGACGGGCACCTCGAGCTCCTTGGCCAGGCCCTTGAGGGCACGGCTGATGGCGGATACCTCCTGTTCGCGGTTGCCGCCCTTGTGGGCCTCTCCGGTGCCGGACATCAGCTGCAGGTAGTCGATGATGACCATGCTGATGTTCTTCTCGAGCTTGAGGCGGCGGCACTTGGCGCGCAGCTCGAAGACGTTGATGCCGGCCGTATCGTCGATGTAGATGGGTGCCTCGCCCACGCGGTTCATCGCCTCGACGAGGCGCGTCCATTCCTCGTCGGTGAACTTGCCGTTCCGCATCTTTTGTCCGTTGACCTCGGCGTCCTGGCTGAAGATCCGGCCGGCCAGCTGGGCGGCGCTCATCTCCAGGCTGAAGATGGCCACGCCCCGGCCGTGCTCGGCGGCGGCGTTGCGGGCCATGGAAAGGACGAAGCTCGTCTTACCCATGGCGGGGCGGGCGGCTACGATGATGAGGTCGGAGGGTTGAAATCCGGAGGTCAGGCGGTCCAGTTCGATGAAGCCGGTGGGCACGCCCGTGAGGCCGTCCTCCTTCTCGCGGAGCATGGTGAGCTGGTCCATGAGCTGGTTGGCCAGGGTGCCCATGTCGGCCACCTGCTTGCCCATGTTGCGCTCGGTGATCTCGAAGACGAAGTTGCCGGCCTTGTCGAGCAGGTCGAGCACGTCGGTGCTTTCTTCGTAGGCGTCCTTAATGATCTCCGTGCTCGTGCGGATCAGCTCGCGCTGGATGAACTTCTCGGTGACGATCCGGGCGTGGTACTCGATGTTGGCCGAGCTCGTCACCTTGCTCGTGAGCTGGGCGAGGTAGGCGGCGCCGCCCACGACTTCCAGTTCCTCGTTCTTGCGGAGGTCCTCCATGACCATCAGGAGGTCGATCGGCTGACTGCGCTCGAAGAGGCGGCGCATGCTGCGGTAGATGGCCTGGTGGGCGGGCTTGTAGAAGGAATCGGCCGAAATGATGTCGAGCACCTTCGTCATGGCCTCCCGCTCGATGAGGATAGCCGACAGGATGGCCTCCTCCAGGTCAGGCGCCTGGGGCGGCAGCTTGCTGTAGGCCGGCAAATTGGCTTCCTCCAGCCGGGTGCGGTTGGAGTAGGACATGGTGGCACTGCCGTTGCCGTTATTCCTGCGTTCGTACTGTTTATCCTTTGCCATCTTACCCCAAAGGTACTCCCTATTTCTAACAAATTGTTGTTGAAAAGCGTGTGGAGAACCGCTTTGTCGTGTGGAGAACTACGCGGATTCTCCACACCGCATGGCTGGGGATCCCCGCACCCGCGCGCCGCCGCCCGGACCGTTCCCTCAGGGTTTCCTACCGTATTCTCCCGGATCCACGCCGCTTACGTCCAACATCTCGAAGGGCTCCCAGCTCGCTCCCGGTACCAGTGCTTTTCGGTAGGCGAGATGGACCCGGTGGATATCGGTGTTCATCTGGCGGCAGGTGTCGACCATAAGCTTATTGTGGCCGCGGATGGTGGCCATGTCCACGTAGCGGTAAGTGCGGCTGGTGTGGCGGTCGCCGCTCTGGAACATGGCGTCGACCATGAGGGGGTATACGCCCTGCCGCTGGTAGTCCCGGGCGATGCCGAAGGCGATGCCCTTGCAGTTGCGGGGTTGCCGCTGGAACTGGAGGCGGTAGAGGAATTTCGGCAGCCCGAGCCAGTTCAGTTTCCCGTTGACTCCCCCCAGAAAGCAGTTGATGTCGGGGATCAGTCCGGCCAGACCGATCGGGCGCCCCTCCTTATTGTAGGCGATGCACGTCAGGTGGGGGTCCATGATGGGCTTCATCTGCTGGAAGGTGGGATAGATGTCGTCGCCCGTCAGCGGCTTGAAGTAGGGCCAGTGGTTGAAGGCGGCGTTGTAGGCCTCGGCGAAGTCTTCGGCCCCCTTGCGGAGATTGTTGGCGTGGATCTGCTCGGTGTAGAGGCCGTAGCGCTCGCGTACCCGGGCAGCGAGTTTGCCGAGGCGCTCGCCGGGGAATTCGGAGACGACGCCGCGCATCGTCAGGCACTGCTCGTGGGGGAGGTAGCCGTGCTGCTCGAAGTAGTCTTGGTAGTAGGGCGGATTGTAGGTCTCCTGGTAGATCGGCCGGTACCAACCGCGCACCAGCAGGCCCCAGAATTTGTCGCGCTCGCCGAAGTTGATCGGTCCGTCCACGGCCTGCATGCCCTGGGCGCGCAACCAGTCCTCGGCGGTCCCGAAGAGGAGGTTAGCGACGGCGGCCTCCTCGATCGATTCGAAGTAGCCGATGCCCCCGGTGGGCAGGGCCAACTCCTGGTTGCGCTTCACGTCGACGAAGGCGGCGATGCGGCCCACGGGGCGGGTGCCCTGCATCACCACCCAGCGCTTCAGGTTGCTGCCGGTGTAGGCGGCATTTTTCTCGCTCAGGATGCCCTCGATGTCGCTGCGCAGGGGATAGACGTACTGGGGATTACCCGCATACACGACGTCGAGTACGCCGTGCCATTCGCTCCAGTCGCTGTTTTCGGTGATCCGGTAGTCGGCCATGCCGCAAAGGTAGCACGGGTCGGGGGCTTAGCGCTTCACTCCTTCGAGGAGGATGCCTTCCAACGGTCCGTCGCCCTCCTGGTGCAATACCGATACGTCACCGGTGGTTTCAAAGACCACGGCCTTCACCTGTGAAAGCCGGATAACGTTGGCCTCCCGCAACTTGGCGATAAGGTCGGATTGGCTCACGCCGGCTTTCTTCATGTTGTCCTCCAGAAAATCGGGACCTTCCATGAGCAGCAGGGGGCTGTTCTCCGCCGCCGCCTGAAAGGGGGTGAACCGGTATTTGAGTCCCGCGAATATTTGCTGGAAGGCGACAATGGTGGCCAGGGCCACCGCGCCCTTCAGGATCGAGGTAGTGCCGTTCATGACCACGCTGGCCAGGATCGAGCCGATGGCGATGGTGGATGCGAAGTCGAAGCTCGACATCTTGGCGAAGGTCCGCAGGCCGGCCAGGCGCACGATCACGGTAATGATGCTGAAGATAGCCAGCGCCGAGAGGGCCGTCTCGAAAATCGTGCTCCACGGAGCCGTCAGCCAGTTTTCCATAATGCGGGGTTTCCTCACTAAGCACCCCGGGCCCCGCAGATGTTTGGTCTACTGCCCCTTCCAGGCGGTATATCCCCCGTCCAGGTTGTAAAGCTTCCCGAAACCGGCTTCCGACATCATTTCGCAGGCCCCGCTGCTGCGGCCGCCGACGGCGCAGTAGACGAGGTAGGTCTTGTCCTTGTCGAGCTCCGCCATTTTCGTTGCAAAAGCTGGGTCGCGGTAGTCCATTTCCACTGCTCCCTCGATGGTGCCACCGGCGGTTTCCCCCGGGGTACGCACGTCGAGGATCACCACGTCGGGGTCGTCCATCAGCTGCCGGAATTCCTGTGGGGAGACGTTCATAATGGAAGGCGCGGCCGCGGGTGCGGTGTCGGCAACCGGAGCCGTGGGTGCGGGTTGGGATTGCCCGCAGGCCACCACGGAACACAGGCAGAGAAACAGGAGGAGTCGGGTGATCATTCGTAGGCGTTTATGCCACCATCGAGGTGGACGAGGTTCTTAAGGCCGGCGTTCTTCATAAGGGTGCAGGCGCGCACGCTGCGGCGGCCGCTGCGGCAGTAGACAAGGTAGGTGCGTCCGGGGTCGAGCCGGTCCATCTCCTCCAGAAAGTCGGGGCCGAGGTAGTTAATGTTCACCGCTCCTTCGAGGTGGTAATCGGAGAATTCCTGTTCGTTGCGTACGTC
>JBGTHX010000287.1:0-12256 GCA_041746055.1 Lewinella sp.
CCGATAGCCGGCTTCCCAGCCTTTCCGCGCCACCACTCCGACGGGAGAACCGGCTCTACCAGGCCGACTGGCTCATGCGCTTCTATGGCTTCCGGGCGGATGAAATAGTGGACGATGCAAATCCTAACCTGGATCCCGACGTAGATCCCAAACTGGCCTACGCCCTGCGAAATTCCGCCCAGTTTCCCGTCGACGTCAACCATGCGACGTACGAAATGATCCTGCGCATCCCGGGGGTCGGGGTGAAGTCGGCCAAAAAGATCGTTGCCGCCCGCCGCTTCCGGCCACTACGCCGCGAACACCTGCAAAAGATCGGGGTGGTCTGGAAACGGGCCCAGTACTTCCTGCTGTGCGCCGATAAGGACTTCCGGCAGCTGGGCTTCGATCCGGCCGTCATCCGCCGGCAGGTGATCCACGCCGCCACCCCGAATGGGCGACACAATCAGAACCAGAATCAACTTGCGCTCTTCGCCTAACGCAAAGCAGCCCCGTCGGAAAGATTCCGACGGGGCTGCTGACTTAGGTGCGAAACGGAACTACTACTTGTTAAAGTAGCTGCTCTCGAGGGTCTCACCGGCCTGGACGCGCTCGATACGGGCCTTCATCTCGTTGGAGGCATCGTAGTTGTCCTGCCGGGCAAAGATCTCCTTGAGGGCGATGAGGGTGTTCAGGTTGTTGGGGTCGGTCTGCTCGGCCTTCTGGAAGTAAGGGAAGGCCTTCTCGAACTCCTTGTTGATCTGCTCATTCATTTCCTCGTACTTGGCCTGGCCGGCTTTGCTGAGGTCGTTGCCGAGTTCCACCAGCTGCTCCGTCATCTTAGCGGCGCGGTTGAAGTAGAGGGCACCGAGACTGTAGATCAGCGAGGCATTGTCGGGCTGCTTAGCTAGACCATCCTCGTAGTTCTTCTTGGCCGAATCGAAGTATTCGGCGGCTTTCTCGGGGTTCTCTTCACGCTGCGACTGGTACAGCTGATCGTACACCTGACCGAGGGTAGCGTAAAGGCTGACATTCTCGGGCTCCGCGTCGATGGCTTCCCGCAGCTTTCCGGTGAGCTCGTCGAGCTTACCCTGGGCCAGGTAGTAGTTGATCTCCGTGAACAGCAGCTGGGTTTCCTTGGGGAACTTCTGGCGGCCTTCGTCGAGGTACTGACCGGCCTTTTCCATCTCGTCCTTACCGCTGTACACTTTGTACAGGCCATCATAGAGGCCGGCATCTTCGTAGCCGGCTTCATAGAGGGCGAGGAAGAGGGGCTCGGCTTCGTCGAACTGTTCGTTCAGCACGGCGGAGAGTGCAGCGTAGTACCTCTCGTCGTTCAGCTTGGTATCGTCAGCTTCAAAGGCGCTGGTGCCGCCCTTTTCAGTCAGGAAGTTGTGGACGTCCACGCTGGTGTTGAAGGCCAGGTAGCTATTGGCGTAGTTCTTGTCCTGGATGGCGAAGATGCCCTCGTTGGAAATGTTGCCCTGTAGGGTTTCGAGGCCCTTCAGTGCATCTCTCTGGTCACCCTTTTTGTCGGCCATATTGTAGGCCTTCATGTAAGACTGGGCGGCCTTTACGGCGGCGTTGGCTACCAGGGGCTCGAGGGGCTCCTCACCGGCGAGGGTGCGGTCCTGCACGTAGCGCTGGATAGCGGCGGAGTAGATATTACCGGCGGTGATGTAAGCTTCCGCATCGGTTTGGATACCGGAGTCGTCCATGGCCAGGGCTACGGCGTCAACGGCGGCTTGGAGGTCTACCGGGTCGTTGCCGGACTGGTAGCTTTTATAGGATTTTTCGGCGTTCTTAAGAGCGTCGGCGCCACTCTGCGCGAAGGCGGCAGAAAGGGCAAAGACGGCAATGATCGCGCTAAGCATCAATTTACGCATGGGTAAAGTTTGTTGGTTTCTGAAATGGTTTGTGTAGTGTACTACAAGATGTGATTGCCCGCAAAGGACGCTCGGAAAACGTGATTGGGGAAGGTATCTATCGTTAATGCCTTCCTAAAGTTATATAAACGCGGGTCCAAAGGCAGTGTTCATGCGGGTTTTCCCGACAAAAAAGCCGCCGCCAGGATTTCCTGGCGGCGGCTTCCGAAAAGGGATTCGATCTATTCTTCCTCTGCTCCGAGTTGCTCGTCTTCGACGCTCACCACTGCTACGTCGGCGATGGCATCGTCGTCGTCGATCTTGATCAGGCGCACGCCCTGGGTGGAGCGGCCCATGACACGGAGTTCTTCCATGGAGGTCCGGATCAGGATACCGGAGCGGTTGGTGATCATGAGGTCATCGTCGTCACTGACCGCCTTGATGGTGACCAGTTCGCCGGTCTTTTTGGTGATCTTCATGGTGGAAACTCCCTTACCACCGCGGTTGGTGATGCGGTATTCAGACCAGTCGGAGCGCTTGCCCATACCTTTTTCGCTGACCACTAGGATCGACTTCCCGGCGTCCAGCTCGTGGTCGAGGGTGATCATGCCGACTACCGCGTCCTTCTCTCCGTTCAGGCTGATACCGCGCACACCGGCGGCGTTGCGGCCCATATTGCGGACCTTCTCCTCCTCGAAGTGGATGGCCTGCCCCTTGCGGGTGGCCAGGATCACGTGGCTGTTGCCAGTGGTAAGGCGGGCCTCTAGCAGTTCATCGCCTTCGTTGATGGTGATGGCGTTTACGCCGTTCGTGCGGGGACGACTGTATTCCTCAAGGCTCGTCTTCTTCACCTGGCCGCGGCGGGTGGCGAAGATGACGGAGTGCTGTTGCAGGAAGTCCTCGTCGGTGAGGTCGGCCACGCTGATGTAGGCCCGCACTGAATCTTCCTTCGGAATGGCGAGGATATTCTGCAGCACGCGGCCGCCGCTGTTCTTACCGGCTTCGGGGATTTCATAGATGCGCAACCAGAAGCAACGGCCCTGCTCGGTGAAGAGCAGCAGGTAGTTGTGGTTGCTGGCAATGAAGAGGTGCTCGACGAAGTCGGCGTCACGGGTCTTGGAGCCACGGCTTCCGCGGCCACCCCGGCCCTGGGCGCGGTATTCGGCTACCGGGGTACGTTTGATGTAGCCCAGGTGGGAAATGGTGACCACCACATCATCGTCGGCAATCATGTCGGTGATCGAAATGTCGGCAGTGTCAAGGCTGATCTCCGAACGGCGCTCGTCGCCGAAGCGGGCGCGGACGTCCTGCAGTTCTTCCTTGATGATGTCGCGCTGCAGCTCCTCACTTTCGAGGATGGCCCGCAGGCGGTCGATCAGGTCACGGATCTCGGCGTACTCTTCGCGGATCTTGTCGAGCTCCAGTCCGGTCAGTTTCTGGAGGCGCATATCGAGGATGGCGCGGGCCTGTTCCTCGCTCAGGACGTTACCATCGGCCACGATCAGCTCCTCGGTCTGCACTTCGCGGATCAGGTCGCCGAACTTGTTCCAGAACGCGGTCTTGTCCTCGACGAAATCCCCGGCCATCAGTCCGTCTTTCGCCTCTTCCGGGCTGGCACTGGCGCGGATCAGCCGGATCACCTCGTCGAGGTAATCGAGGGCGATCAGCAGTCCGATGAGGATGTGGGCACGGGCCAGGGCCTTGTTGAGTTCGAACAGCGTCCGGCGCTGGATGACTTCCAGGCGGAAGGCCACGAATTCCTCGATGAGGTCCTTCAGGTTCAGGGTCATCGGGCGCCCGCCCACCAGCGCTACGTTATTGACGCCGTAGCTGCTCTGGAGGGGAGTGTACTTGTAGAGGTAGCTGAGCACGATGGAGGCCATCGCGTCCCGCTTGATCTCGATCACGACCCGGAGACCGTCCCGGTCGGATTCGTCGCGCACCGCGCTCACGCCGGTGATTTTGCCGTCGTTAACCAGTTCCGCGATCTTCGCTACCAGCGTCGCTTTGTTGACCTGATAGGGGATCTCGCTGATGATGATGGTCTCCCGGTCGTTGTTGTCGACCTTGATGTCCGCCCGCCCGCGCACCACCACCCGGCCGCGACCGGTGCGGAAAGCCTCCCGCACGCCGTCCATGCCGTAGATGATACCGCCGGTGGGAAAGTCCGGAGCCTTGACGTGCTGCATGAGCTCGTCCACGGTGATGTCGGCATTGTCCACCAGGGCGATCACGCCGTCCACGACCTCGTTGAGGTTATGGGGCAGCATATTGGTGGCCATACCCACGGCGATGCCGGAGGCTCCGTTTACCAGCAGGTTGGGGATGCGGGTGGGCATGACGGTAGGCTCCTTGAGCGTATCGTCGAAGTTTAGCTGGAAATCAACGGTGTCCTTGTCCAGGTCACCGAGGATGCTGTCCGAGATCCGTTGCAGCCGCGCCTCGGTGTAGCGCATGGCGGCGGGGCTGTCTCCGTCCATGGAGCCGAAGTTGCCCTGTCCGTCGACGAGCGGGTAGCGCAGGGACCAATCCTGGGCCATACGAACCATGGTATCGTAGACGGAGCTGTCGCCGTGGGGGTGGTATTTACCCAGGACTTCTCCGACGATACGGGCCGACTTTTTGTGTGAGCCGCGGTAGCTGAGCCCCAGTTCGGACATACCGAAGAGGACGCGGCGGTGCACCGGCTTGAGGCCGTCACGGACGTCCGGCAGGGCGCGGCTGACGATGACCGACATCGAGTAATCGATGTAGGCCGATTTCATCTGGTCTTCGATGTTGACCGGGATGATTCTTTGATTTGGCATAAAGAGCTGAAAATTAGAATGGAGGCGCATTCGCCTACGCGCGAAGGTACAAAAATCGTGCCTGAAATCCTACCCCTGCCGCACCTTATTCAGCCCGCTTTGTCCCCTCCAAGATTATCCCGACGGGCCCGTGATCAGGGCGTTTCCGCTAGACTTACCTGACGCTTGCGCAGGGTACCCTCATCCGCGGTATGGTGAAGCACGCCCTCTTCGCCCGGATCGATCTCGGCGGCGTTGCCCTCGTCGGTGTCAAGGTGCATTTCCAGGCGGTAATCGGGAGATACGCGGATGAGAACGTTGCCGAAAATCAGCGCCCGCTCACCGCTGCCGACGGCCACCTCCACGATGTCGCGGTCCCGAACGCCAAAGGTCTGGGCGTCCCGCGGTGTCATGTGGATATGGCGCCAGGCGCAGATCACGCCTTCCTTGAGGTCAACCGTGCCGGCTGGCCCGATAAGGCGGCAACCGGGAGTGTTGGCCACTTTGCCCGATTCGCGGACCGGTGCGTCGATACCCAGGAAGAATTCGTCCGTGCGGCTGATCTCCAGCTGGTCGGCGCTCCGCACAGGTCCCAGTACCCGCACCCGCTCGATGGTATTGCGCGGCCCGACTACGGTGACGGTTTCCTCGGCGGCGAACTGCCCCGGCTGGCTCAGCCATTTCTTGACCCCAAGCTGGTGGCCCGGACCGAAGAGCGCGTCCACGGTCTCCTGCCGCAGGTGCACGTGGCGGGCGGAGATGGCGACGGGGATGGTAGGTAGGCCATTAACCGTATCGGCCTTCTGGATCAGTTTGCATACCTCGCGGGCGATGGCGAGCTGCTCGTCGGTGCGCACCGCCAGCAACTTAACGCGGCTGTGCTGCATGCTGAAGTCGGCCACCGGGTGGGTTTCCGAAAGGGTGGTCGAGGCGTTCTTGTCCTCGTTGATGATGGCCCCGAGGAAGTCCAGCCGCTGGCTTGCCCGGTGGCGGATGACCGGGCTGTTCTCGCCGACGCCCCCGGTGAACACGATCGCGTCCACGCCCCCCATCACGGCGGCGTAAGCGCCGATGTACTTACGGATGCGGTGGGTATATACCTGCAAAGCAAGTTGGCAGTCGGCGTCGCCGCCGGAGGCGCGCTCCAGGACGACGCGCATATCGTTCCCGGCCCCCGACAGTCCGGCCAGTCCGGATTGGCGGTTCAGCAAACCGTCGATCTCATCGGAGCTCAGGCCGGCCTGCTCGTGCAGGTAGTGGGGGATGCTCGGGTCGATGTCCCCGGAGCGGGTGCCCATCACGAGTCCCTCCAGGGGGGTCATCCCCATGCTGGTTTCCACCGAGCGACCAAACTCGATGGCCGCTACCGAGCAGCCGTTGCCGAGGTGACAGCTGATGATGCGGAGGTCGCGGGGCTCCGCCCCGAGGAAGGTCGCGGCCTTTGCTGCGACGTACTTGTGGCTGGTGCCGTGGAAGCCGTAACGGCGAATGCCGTGCTCCTCCATCAGCGCCTTGGGCAGGGCGTAGGTCTGGGCCCGCTGCGGCATGTTCCGGTGGAAGGCCGTGTCAAACACCGCGTAGTGGTCGACGGTGGGAAACAGCTCGCGGGCCGCGCGGATGCCGCGCAGGTTGATCGGGTTGTGGAGGGGGGCGAGCTTGCTGAGTTGCCCGATCTTGTCTGCAACCTCCTCATCTATCCGCACGCCCCGGTCGAATTCGACCCCGCCGTGGACCACGCGGTGGGCGACTCCGGCGATCTCCACGCCGCTCAATTTATCGCGCAGCGCCTCGAGGCAGACGCCGATGGCCCGGTCGGGACCCCGGCATTCCAGCTCGAGGCGGCTGCCGTCGGAGAAGGTGATGGCGGGCGCGTCGAGCAGCCGTTCGGCGTTCATCTCTAGGCCGCGTTCACCGGTGGCTGGGTCGACCACGGCGGCCTTCACGGAGGAGGAGCCGGCGTTGATTACAAGAATTTGCAAGGGGTACGGATTTTGGGGTTCCCTGGGCTAACGTAGGCATGCGATCCTGGTTGGCACCCCGGATGATTGCGGGTTCTTTATGACCGGGAGCTGGAATTGGAGGCAACCAAAGCCCCGGTTACTAGTTTGATCTACCATGATGCACGACCACGACACGGTCCAACCCTACGGGAAGGCGGACTCCAAGAAGGAGGAAGTGGGCCGGATGTTCGACTCCATCGCCCCCACCTACGACCTGCTCAACCGGGGTACCTCACTGGGGGTGGACACCCTCTGGCGCAGGAAGATGATCGCCGAACTGGACCCCAGGGTCCACCGCCGGATCCTGGACGTGGCCACCGGCACCGCTGACGTGGCTATCCAGACCGTGAAGCGAATGGGCGCCGACCACGTCACCGGCGTGGACCTGAGCGAGGGCATGCTCGCCTACGGGCGCACGAAGGTGAAGGCGGCGGGTTTGCAAGACCGCATCAAACTGGAGCAGGGAGACAGCGAGAACCTGCCCTACGACGACGAATCGTTCGATGCCGTCACAGTGGCCTTCGGCGTGCGCAATTTCGAGCACCTGGAGCAGGGGCTGGCGGAAATGCGCCGCGTGCTGCGTCCCGGCGGAAAGCTGGTGGTCCTGGAATTCAGTCGGATCCATTACGCTCCGGTGCGGTGGGGCTTTAATCTCTATTTCGGTAAAATTATGCCGCTTATCGGCCGTTTACAGAGCAAGGACCCGCGGGCGTACGCCTACCTGTTCGAGAGCGTACAGGCCTTCCCCAGCGGGAAGGACTTCGTCTCGATCCTGGACCGGGTCGGCTATAACAACACTGAATGCCACGCACTTACCTTTGGAATTGCTTCCATCTATACCGCCACCCGTTAGCCCTGGCGCTCCTGCTGGTGGCCGGCCTCAGCACCTGCGCCAGCGCCCAGTTCACCGGCGGTAAGAACTACAACTTCTACGATTTTCAGTCGAAACCCTACTACTTCGGGATTACGCTCGGCTTCAATTCCAGCCGCTACACCCCGTACCGGAGCGAGGAATTTATCTTCACCGATTCCATCATCGGCGTCGAGAGCCTGAACGGCCCGGGCTTCAACCTGAACCTAATCGGCAACCTAAAGCTGGGCAAGTACTTCGACTTCCGCTTCACCCCGGGCTTCAGCTTCGCGGAGCGTAACCTGAACTATACCCAGAGCACGGTGCGACGCGCCGAAAGCCAGGAGAAGGTGGAATCGGTGTTCATCGAGATGCCCTTCTACTTCCGGTATAAGTCGGCGCCCTACCATGATAAACGGCTGTTTCTCATCGCGGGGATGAAGTACAGCTTCGACGTAGCCAGCGAGAGCCGCACACGGCAGGCGGAAGAACTGGTACGGATCAGTCCGCACGACTATTCCATTGAGTACGGCGCGGGCATCCAGATCTTTTTCCCTTACTTCATCCTGTCGCCGGAATTCAAGATCAGCCACGGCATCGGCAACACCCTGCTCTTCAATCCGACCCTACCCGAAAGCCGGGTACTGGAGAAGGTCACGAGCCGGACCTTCACCCTATCCTTTCACATCGAGGGATAGCGCCGTCCGGAGGCTAGATGGCTTTAATGATCGCGGCGAATCCGTCCGCGTCAAGGCTCGCGCCACCTACCAGTCCGCCGTCGACGTCATCCTCGGCAAAGAGCTCCTCTGCGTTGCCCGGCTTCACGGAACCTCCGTAGAGAATGGTCAGGTGCTGCGCTACATCGGTACCGAACTGGTTGGCGATCATGCGGCGGATGTAGGCGTGCATCTGCTGGGCCTGTTCGTTGCTGGCGGTCTTGCCCGTGCCGATGGCCCAGACGGGCTCGTAGGCGATCACGACCTGCTTGATCTGCTCGGGGTCGAGGGAGTAGAGCGCCTGCTCGATCTGCCGGCCTACGACCACCTGCTGGTTGCCCGCCTCGCGGATGTCCAGCTTCTCGCCGCAGCAGTAGATGGGCTTAAGCCCGTGCTCCAGGGCGCGGGTGATCTTCAGGTTGATCAGGTCGTCGTCCTCGCCGAAGTATTCCCGGCGTTCGCTGTGACCCAGGATCACGTATTCTATGCCCGCGGCTACCAGCATGGCGGCGCTGATCTCCCCGGTGTAGGCACCGCTATCCTCCTGGTGCATATTCTGGGCGGCCACGGCGTAACCGTCATGACCCGACACGAGCGACTGGATCTGGACCAGCTGAATGGCGGGCACGCCGAATACGACCTTCGCGGAGGGATTGGGGACCTGCTCCATCACGCTCCGGACGAGCGCTTCGCCTTCGGCGGGGGTAGTATTCATCTTCCAGTTTCCGGCGACCATTGTGCGGCTCATATTAGGGGTGTTTTAGTACGGTAGTCTTGTAGTCGGGTAGTCTTATAGTCTTGTAGTCTTGTAGTCGGGTAGGGCGGACTACCGGACTATAGTACTACTTCCTTTTGGCTTCGTTCCGCTCGATCTTGTGACCGGGGCGGCTCCACTTGATGCGTTGCTTGTCGCTGGGCGGACCGGGGTCGGCGGTGGGCACGGGGCGCTCCCCCTTGGCGTAGGCGCGGGTGGGTTTCAGGCCGAGGGCGCTGAAGAGTTCCATATCGGCGAAGGCTTCGGGGTTGGGGGTGGTGAGCAGTTTATCACCAGCGAAGATGGATCCCGCACCCGCGAAGAAGGCCAGGGCCTGTCCCTCGGGCGTCATGGAGGTGCGACCGGCGCTGAGGCGGACGGTGGTCGTCGGCAGTACGATACGGGTGACTGCGATCATGCGCACCATCTCGAAGATGTTGACCGGCTCCTGGTCCTCGAGCGGGGTACCCTCCACGGCCACGAGGGCGTTGATGGGGACGGATTCCGGAACGGGGCGCAGACTGCCCAGGGTAAGCAGCATTTTCAGGCGGTCCTCGATGGTCTCACCCATACCGATAATGCCGCCGGAGCAGACGGTGAGGCCGGCCTTACGGGCGTTGCCGATGGTCTCAAGGCGATCGGCGTAGCCGCGGGTGCTGATCACTTCCTTGTAGTAATCTTCGCTGCTGTCCAGGTTGTGGTTGTAGGCGTAGAGGCCGGCGGCGGCAAGGCGTTCCGCCTGGTTGGGGGTCAGCATGCCGAGGGTGGCGCAAACCTCCATATCGAGGCCGTTGACGGTGCGGACCAGCTCCAGTACCTGCTCGAATTCCTCGTCGTCGCGCACGTTCCGCCAGGCGGCACCCATGCACAGCCGGCTGCTGCCGAGTCCCTTGGCGCGCTCCGCGGCGGTCTTGACCTGGTCCACGGACATCAGGGCGTTCTCCTCAATATCGGTGTGGTAGCGGGCGGCCTGGGGGCAGTAGCCGCAGTCCTCGGGGCAGCCGCCGGTCTTGATGCTTACCAGGCTCGAAACCTGCACTTCGTTCGGGTCGTGGTGCTCGCGGTGAACGGTAGCCGCGCGGAATAGCAGTTCCATCAGGGGCTGATCGTGCAGCGCCTTCAGGTCTTCCAGCGTCCAGGTGGTCATTTGATCTTGGGAGTAAGCGGTCATGGCGGCAAATATAGAAATCACCCGGCGGGCGGGGCGTAAATGTACCACCACTTCTGCCGGTCGATCCAGTGGCCCAGGTTCAGCGGCTCCAGCCAGTCGGGCCGGTCGGTGTACAGCAGGACCGCGCCCGCTGGTGGGGCCGGGGATTCCCGGGTGCGTTCGATCCAGAGTTTCGGGAGCGGAGGATTTTGGACGGTGGTCGCGGGTCCGATCCGGGTGGCGGAGCGGTGGTAAAAGCGGGACGTGGTCCCTTCCGCGGTAATTAACTGGGGGTGGGGACCGCTGAGCTCCACGCCCTCCGGGTAGTGGTAGTAGACAAAACGGGAGGGGGCAATCTCCATCGCGGCCGGCCGGACGAGCACGGAGAGCAACAGGAACGCATTGGTAATTACGCAGAGCCAGCCGACCATCCGCCAGCCGCGGTGTTGCCAGAAGTCCCCGTAGCGTTCCCGCATCCACACCAGCATGCCCGCGGCGTAAACCGGCAGCAAGGGAATGAGGGGAAAGAGGAAGCGGACGTCCTTACGGGCGAGCAGCGAATGGGCAAGCACGAAGGCAATCCCCGCCCAGGTAAGCGGGTCGCGCCGGAACCGCCAGGCAAAGGCGAAAAACGAAAGCACGTAGATGAGTCCAAGCGGCGGAATCCCACGCAGGAATACCAATTCCAGGTAGGCGTACCAGGGGCGAGTGCCGTAGGTCGCCGCCTTCCCCTCGATGAGGTTGGAGGCGAGGTAGTTCCAGGCGGGTGAGGTCCACGCCCCGTAGAGCCAGTAGGAGAGGGGGTAGCACACCAGCAGCACAAGCAGGCCGCCGCCAATTACGGCCGCCAGCCGCGAGAAGTGTTCCCGGTGTACGAAGAGCAGCCAGAGCCCGAAGCCGCCGACGGCGAGGGCCATTTGGTAGCGGAAGAGAAAGGATACGCCAAATAATACCCCCGCGCCCCAGGCACTGCTGCCCCCCGGGGGGAGAAAGCGATAGCGGTCGGCGTCACCCGAAATGGGGTAAAGCAGCATTCCCGCGATGAACGTTAGCCCCGACCAGTTCTCACTGGAGAAACGTACCCCCTGGTAGAGTGCGATCCAGTGGAACAACAGGGCGAAAAGCAGTAGCCGCACGTACGGAGGGCGCAGGGCGTCCCGGTAGCGGCGGTACAGGGCGCGGGCGATCAGGAGGGTGAAGGCCGCTGATAGCAGCCGCAAGAGCAGGGCCACCAGGAAGGGATCGGCGCGCGCCCCGAAGCCGACCATCCGGTAGACCCCATACGCCAAGGCCGGCTGGAGGGCCGGCCGCATTCTTTCGTGAAATTCCCAGGCGAGATCGCCGGGTTGGGCCATCCCCAGTTTGTAGGCGGCAAATTCGAGGATCTGAAAGTGTTCGTCCGCCTGGTGAAAGCCCTCGGAGCGCCAGGCCGCTAGGGCGGATAGTAGTGCCGCGGCGAGCCAGACTCCCCTATTCATGCGCACGCAGACTGTGGGCCCCACTATCACCCGGAAGGGTGTCGGTCGGGCTACTCCCGGCCACCAATTCCTGCCCCCAGCCTTCCAGGTCGGGCTGCCCGGCATCCACCCAGCAGCTGTACCAGGCGGATCCGACGGCGTGGATCGCGGCCCGGAAGCGTTCCTCCACCATGCCGTTCATCGCTTCCGACCAGGCCCGGGAAAACTCCGTGCAGGGGGTGGGGACCGTCCTGCCCAGTCGCTCCTCGTAGCAGAGCTGCCGGTCGGCGGGGAAGGTCTCCCGCAGCCGGCGCTCGGTTTGGAGTACGCTGTCGACCAGCGCGTGACTCTCCAGTACGATATCCCAGTAGTAGGTTAGCGGATCCTCGATGTAGTCTGCGGAGCCCACGAAGTAGTCGTATTCCGCATCGGCAAACAGTTCCGGAAGCCGGCTTTCCCAGAAGGCATGAACGCCGTGTTGCCCCGTCAGTTGTCCGTTGTAGTTTTCCGTGGTGTGCAGCGGCACGTGGGCATCCCCGACGTAGTGGCCCAGCTCTGCCGCCAGTTGCAGGGCCCGCGGCAGGTCGCGGTCGGCGAAGGCACGGGTGAGCCGCCGGTGGTGACGGAGCAGGTGGTAGGGTAGGATGCCGTGGGGCGTGAGCTGGTCTTCGAGTACCACGTCCACTCCGGTGAGCGGAAATC
>JBGTHX010000288.1:0-2684 GCA_041746055.1 Lewinella sp.
TGCCGCCGGGCCACTACCTCACCGGATGCATAATGGCCGTTCGCACCCAAGAGGTGCTCGAAGTGGGTGGCTTCGATCCGGACCTGGGCATGACCGGCCGGCAGGTAGCTACCGGCGAGGAGGATCACCTGCAGGACAAACTGCGGGCCGCTGGGCACTCCATTTGCTACGACCCCGCCCTGACGATACGGCATCTCGTCCAACCCTATAAGTACGCCAAGCGCAAGCAAGTAGCGCTCGCCCTCGCGCACGGCCGGGCAAGCGCCCGCATCACGCCCCTGCCGGCCGGTCAGCGGTACCGGTATTTGGTACGCGAATTGTCCCGGCTAACGGCGGTCACGCTGCCCTTCAACCTGGCGCGGCTGCTGCTGAAACCGGGCTACCCCTGGCAACACGCTTACCTGGATACTATCCGGAAGTACGCCTTTGCCCTGGGGAGGTTTGGGGCCTCGCGATGAAGTCTTACCTTTATTCACCATGAAAACCGCCGTCTTCCCAGGTTCCTTCGACCCCATAACCGTCGGCCATGTAGAGCTGGTCCGGCGGGCAGTACCGCTCTTCGACCGGGTGGTGGTGGCGGTGGGCATCAACAGCCAGAAATCCTACCTCTTCGACCTGGAGCAGCGGTTGGAGTGGCTGCGTAGCGTCTTTGCCGACGAGCCGCGGATCAGCGTAGACAGCTTCGAGGGGCTCACCGCCCACTATTGCCGGCGGATCGGCGCCCGCTATCTGCTGCGGGGGCTGCGCAATGCCAGCGATTTCGACTATGAAAAGACCATCTCCCAACTCAATGAGATCGTAGGTGAGGGCCTGGAAACGATCTTCCTGATCAGCCAGCCGGCCTACAGTCATATCAGTTCCACCATTGTGCGGGAGATTATCAAGGGTGGGGGAGACGCCCGCCCGTTCCTGCCCACCGGGATCGACCTTAGCAGTATAGCGCCAGGTCCCGCAGGTACCGCCGCTGAAAGCCCGGGTGCGTCCGCAGGTAGCGCTGTACTTCAGCCGGGAGCTCCTCGGCAGACCGATTGAGCAACACGGCACCCGCGAAGGAGGGAAGGTCGAGGGTCACGGTTTCTAGGGCGGCGGCCCGTACCGGGGCGGGCAGGTAAAAGGATTGCGGGCGGAAATGACGGTCGCCGAAGCGCTCGGGGATGCGGCTGCACCGGTCGACGAAGCTTTCGAAAGAAATATTGGGGGTGAATCCCAGCAGTTTCCGCAGTCGCCGATAGGTCTTGTACATCACGTTCTTCCCACGGATATGGTCGCGGAAGGCAGAGTGCATGCGGGCGTAAGGATCGCGAGTAACGAGAACTACTGTCCGGCCCTTACAAAACTGACGGTAGGTGCCCAGGGTGTCGAAGAAGATCTGTTGCACCCGGTTGCCGGTCAGCGGGGACGGATCGGCCCAGTGGACGTCGGGAAAGCGGAGATTGGCATCGGGAAGGTAGCGGCGGAGGAGCACCAGCTTCACCGAAGAGCAGCCCGCCTTAGAATTGATGGGATAGAGGGTATCGGTCTCCGGCAGGTAGAACACTTCAATGGGCTCCAGCAGTTGGCGGCCAGTAGCGACCCGAAGGATGAAAAGGTGGTTGGCTAGTGACATCTGGACGGTTCAATGCTTCCGTCGCGCCACAATACTACGCCCTAACGTCACCTCGTCCGCGTACTCCAGCTCGCCCCCGAAACTGACGCCCCGGGCGATACTGCTCACCTGCACGTCGGCCTCCCCGAGCTGCTTGTTCAGGTAGAAGATGGTGGTGTCGCCCTCGATGGTGGGGCTGATGGCCATGATGATCTCGCGCACGTCGGGGGAGGCGGCGCGCTGGATGAGGGTGTCGATGTTGAGGTCGGCGGGCCCGACGCCCTCGATGGGGGAGATCACGCCACCCAGTACGTGGTAGATGCCGCGGTACTGCTGGGTTTCCTCGATGGCCATTACGTCGCGTATGCTCTCCACGACACAGATGATGGAACGATCACGCCGCTGGTCGCGGCAGATGCTGCAGGTATCCTGGTCGCTGAGGTTGCCGCAGGTGATGCAGTGGCGGATCTCCTCCCGCATCCGGGCCAGGGTGCGGGCCAGCTGCACGCTGTCTTCGGTGGGGCGCTGCACCAGGTCGAGGACGAAGCGCAGGGCCGTTTTCTTCCCCACGCCCGGAAGCGAGGAGAAAGCATTAACGGCGTCTTCGATAAGGCGGGAGGAAAATTGCATGGGCGGAATTTAGAGACTGGCGGCGAGCGGCTGCAAAAAAACAATCGCGTGGTCAATCAGTTTGTTTATCCCGGGAATAGGCCCCAAATTTGCCGACCCACGACAACGACCTAAAAAGAAGAATACTATGGCTGAGGTGATACGCATGCCCCGCATGAGCGATACGATGGAAGAAGGCAACATCGTCGCCTGGCTCGTCGAAGAAGGTGACGTGGTAGAACCCGGCCAGACGCTCGCCGAAGTGGAGACCGATAAGGCCACCATGGAACTGGACTCCTTCTTTGAAGGAACCCTGCTGCACATCGCCGTGAAGGAGGGTGCCGTCCCCATCGATGGGGTCATCGCCGTCATCGGTGAGGAAGGAGAAGACTGGAAGTCCGCCATCGAAGGTGCCGGAAGCGGATCGAGTAGCTCCTCCGCGGAAGAAAAGAAAGGCGACGACCAGGAAAGCGACAACGCCGCCCCCGCG
>JBGTHX010000289.1:0-16816 GCA_041746055.1 Lewinella sp.
TTCCCCGGCGGGCAGTTCGGCGGTCACGGTGCTGTACACGCTGAAGGTGGCCGGCTCCCCGGCGGTGCCGTCGGGGTAGGCGAACTCCACGCGGTAGTGCCCCACGGGATAGTCGGCGGCCAGGGCAATGCGGCGTTCGCCCCCCGCGACGGTGAGGGTGGCTTCGTAAACTGCGCCGCCGGTTGACGGCCACTCGGCCAGTTCCGGGACGGCCCCGTAGGCCAGATCGGGGAAATTGCGCTCGAAGGCGGCACGGTTGATGACTGGGCGGTCGGGAATGTCCCACCGGCGTTCCAGCAGGGCGGCGTTGGGCTTGGTTACGGGTACAATGCGCACCTCGATCTCCAGGCTGGTATCCGCATTATCGCTTGCCACGAGCAGGGTGAGGCTGTCGCCCCGGTCCACGGATTCCCGCTGGGGGGTGATGGCTATGGCAGGGCGCTGTCCGCGCACGCCGACCGTAGTGGTAGCCTCGTGGCTCTCGCCCGTCGCGTCAGTCACATCGGCCTCTACCACGTAACGGTAGCGGCGGTAACCGCGGGTGTCCAGCCGCTCGCGGGTGGTGAAATCGAAGGAAAAGGCACCGGACTCATCCGTGGTAGCGGTACCGCTGCTCAGGAGCTCGCGGCTCCCGCCGCCGCCGCCCTCGCCGGTGTACCGGGCAAAAAACCACCTTACCTCCTCCAGGTAGACGCGGTAGCTCACCCCGGCGTCGGCTACGGGCGGACCGGCGTAGGTCAGGGCCGTACCCCGCACGGTGGCGGTGGCGCCGGACACGACCGCCGCGGGAGCCTCCAGTTCCACTTCGAAGCGGGGCCGTTTGTACGCTTCCACCCGGAAGGAGGCGCTGCCGTTGTCAGTCTGCACGGTGAAACCGCCGGTCAGCCCGCCTTCCGGCAGGGTGAAGTCGAGGCTGAACCGGCCGTAAGTGTCGGAGGTCACCTCGCGGCTGGCTACTTCCTGGTAATTGGCGTCGCGCAGGATCACCGTGACCTTGTCGTTGGCCAGGATGGAAGGCAGGTCTTCCCCATCGGTGCGATAGCGCAGTCCGTATACGTGGAGGGTCTGGCCCGGGCGGTACAGCGGCCGGTCGGTCAGCAGGGTGGTGTAGCGGGTTTCCAGTCCGGGGGCCGAGTTGCGGTCGTAGCTGTAGAGGTCGGTCACGAGGCGGTCGCCGCCCTTGCTGGTAAGGATCAGCTGGTAGTTGCGGTAGTCCTTGGTGGCGGGCAGCGCGAAAGTGCCCTCCGCGTTGGTGGTGCGGGTACCGGCATCGGTATATTGTCCACGGCGGTCGCCCTGCCGCAGTTGTACGTTCACCCCGGATACGGGCGCGCCGGTGGTGCGGTCGCTGACCTGCACGAATTTACCCTCCGGCCCCTCAAAGTGAACCACGGCCAGGTCGGTCACCTGGAAGGGGGTAACGGAGAACACGGCGTCTTGCGCCCGGAAGGATTGATCGGTAGACACCACCAGCTGGTATCCACCGGCGGATAGGGGATCGAGATCCAGTTCGGTGGTGTGCCGGCTGTAATCATCATTCGGGGCCAGGCGCTGGCTCCCGCTGGCCACCAGCTTCCCCTTCTCAATGGCGGCCAGACGCTCTTCGGCGCGGTAGCTGTCGGCGGGGGCGGTGGCGGGGTCGTAGGCATATAGCCGGTAGTACACCCGCATCACGTTGCGGTAGCCAAGTTGTACCAGGAGATGGGTGCGTCGGGGGTAGAAAGATTCCACCTGGGTTTCCAGGGCGGGTTGCGTGATGGATGCCCGTAGCTCGGCGGCCAGGGCTGCTGCCACGGGGTCGTCCTTCCCGATCCGGTCGAGCAGTTGGAAGGCGCGTACCCGGGGCCTTTCGCCCAATTGCTCGTCGTTGCGGTCGAGTACCCCGGCCATTTCGACGAGGATGCGGTCGCGGGCCGCCACGCCGGGATAGGTATCGTACATCCGCTGGAGGGCGGAGAGGTAGGTGGAGTCCGCCACGCCGCTGCGGTGGACGAACTTCATCCGTTCCAGGTCGGCGTACAGCAGGGCCGGTCCGCCCGCCTCGAGGTGGTAGGCGATCCACTGCTGGTAGAGTTGCAGCTTGCGGGGCGTCCCCTTGGTCAGGTCGAAGTTGAGGCCGAGATCCTGGGCCGCGAAGGCCTCCGCCGGCAGCAGGGCCAATGAATCGTTGGCGATTCCCTCATCGCCCACCGAGCCAAGGGGACTGCCCAGTACGTTCATAGCGCGCTCGATCATGAGGTCGTACAGCGTGGGTACCTCCTCGGTGCGGGAATCATTGCCCGCGATGAGCACGGGCACGTTCGCCAGGGGGGTCTGGTTCTCCCGCGCCAATTCGAGGGCGCGGTAGAGGTGGCGGTGGCTGAGAAAGAGCAATTGGTCCATGCCGTAGTCGGCAAGCGGGAGGCTATCGCTGACGGGTCCCTCGCCGGCCACGGAGAGCTCGCTCAGTCGGTAGCTGTTCCGTTCGGCGTAGCGGAAGTAGTACTCCCCGAGCAGGAGTTCGGCCACGGTGGTAAAGACCGGCCTATCGGAGTGTTCCGTCACTGCCGTCCGCAGCAGCGCCACGGTGGCCTGCTCGTCGTCCTCGGCCAGCTGCCCCGTCAGGGCGGCGCGGTAGTCGAGGGCCCGGGCAAGGATATCGGCGCGGTCGGCGCTACCGTAGATCTCATCGGCGAGGGTAAGCGCACTACGGGTCTTGCCCTGCCCCAGGAGGGAGTCGACGCGGGCGAAATCGGCGGAAGACTGGGCCATTAGGAATCCGGTGAGCAGGAGGATGAGGAGGGAGAATAGGGGTCGCATACAAAATACTTAAGGGGGTAATCTACGCCCCTTTGATGCCCCCCCGACCCGCATTGCATACGCCCCGGCTGTTAAGAAAGCTTAAAATCCCTGGAAAAGCATTCCGGCCGGGAATGCCGTCCGCCGCGCCTATCTTTCCGCATGACCGATTTCCTGCTTCGCCGCCGGGCCACCTTCGATCCGCCCCGCTTTCAGGGTTGGGGCCGGCGACGGCGCTACTTCGAGGGTTGGTACTTTAAGGTGGTGGTGCCGGAGGCGGAACTGGCCTACGCCTTCATTCCGGGCATCAGTTTTGACGCCACGGGCAGGGGGCACAGTTTTCTCCAGGTGCTCGATGGCGTGGCCGCCACTTCCAGCTACCACGAGTACACTCCGGCGGACTTCCGGCCGGCGGCCTACCGCTTCGACGTACAACTCGGGCCGCACCGTTTCGCGACCGACCGGCTCTGCGTCGATCTCCCGGATTTAAAGGTAGATGTGACTTTCGAAGCGACAACCCCCTGGCGCAAACGCCCCCTGGCGCCCGGCGTCATGGGCTGGTACGGCTTCGTGCCGCGGATGCAGTGTTACCACGGACTGGTGAGCCTGCATCACCGGACGCGGGGTAGCATCCGGGTAGGCGGCAGGGTCCACGATGCTTCCGGGGCCGTGGGCTACACCGAAAAGGACTGGGGCAGCGGCTTCCCCGACGCCTGGATCTGGGGGCAGAGCAATCACCTGACCCAGACGGCCGCGCCCGCCAGTCTGATGATGAGCGTAGCCAGCATCCCCTGGCTGCGGCGAAGTTTCCGGGGCTTCCTGTGCACGCTCTTGCTGGACGGCCAGCTGTACACCTTTACTACCTGGACCGGCGCCCGCGTCGACGTCGATTTCGCGCCCGACGGCGAGGCGGTCACCCTCACCTTTTCCGACCGCCGCCAGTGGCTGACCATCACCGGTCACCCGGCCCCCGGCGGCCACCTGGCCAGTCCGATCCACGGTGCCATGACCGGGAAGATCAACGAGAGCCTCCGGGCTGAGCTCGACGTACGCCTGGAACGGGGCGGAGCGGTCGTCTATGACGGCAAGGCCTGCTGGGCGGGCCTGGAGGTGAGCGAGAATGCGCGGGAAATGCTGGGTTAGCGATCGTCGATCAGGTAAAGTAAAGCAGTTCCGCCTCCGAAAACCGGGTTCCGATCTCGTCGGTAAACCAGGCCTTCAACTCCGCCATCTGCTCGCGGGTGTACACGAATTTGTGGCTGCCAAACTTGTTCCGCTTCTTTGCCCGCTTTTCCTCGTCGAAGTCGAGCGAGGTATTGGGATACCAGTCCAGCAAGATCTCCTTCGAGCCGGGGGTAAAGCGGTGGGTGATCAGCTCGAAGGTCAGGTCCACGGGGAAATCAAGAATACCACGCAACTGCCCCAGCATCTCCCCGTAAGCCTCCCGCCAGCCTTCAAAGGGCATCAGCGGGGCCAGGACCGCGCCCATCGGATAGCCGGCGCGCGCCAGCTTGCGGAAAGCTTCGATCCGGGCCCCAAGGTCGGCGGTGCCGCCCTCCAGTCGTTTAGTGACCCAGTCGGCATTCAGGCTCAGCCGGCAGCGGGTACGGCCGCGGTGGTCGAGATTCAGCAGTGGTTCCACGCGGTCGTACTTCGTCACCCATCGCAGCTGGGCCTCCGGTTGTCCGGCAAACCACCCGATCGCCCGGCTCAGGGAACCGGTCAGGTGCTCGATGCCCAGGGGATCGGTGTAGCAACTCGCCTCGAAGGTGGTCACCGGCCGCTTCGGATCGATATAGTCGGCATTGTTTTCCAGGATGGCATCGAGGTTGGCGTAGGCCCGGGTTACCGGGGCGCCGGGTAGGCTACCAGCCAGGTAGCAGTACTGGCAGTGGGCCGGACAGCCCTTGGCAAGGTGGAACTGCCAGTCGGCCGAGGGCGGGATCGGCGTGAGGCGCAGCGCGCTCGGCGGCGCATTCACGATTGCCAGGGTGTTCTTCGATTTGCGGTAGGTCTCCCGTACCGATGCCCCGTTCAGGCGCGGTAGCCGGTTCCCCTTCAGCACCTCGTAGTTCAGATCGAGCGTATCGAGCCGTTCCGCGATCCGCCGTCCGTGGGGCTCCCGGTAGGCGTCATCGGTAAAGTAGATATGCTTCGGCTTCCAGTCCCGGGCCGAGCGACCCGTACCGGCAAAGGTCGATACCGGCGGGGCATCCGCCTGGGAGATGGGCACATCCTCGGCGGGGGAGCGGCCGCTGAGGTGCGGAGCCGTAGTCAGGGGTTTGGGGTCCATGAGCGGGTGGCTTTGGAGCCTAACGGGGCATCGGAAAAAGGGTTTTCTCCGTCCCATGCCGTCGCGGGTTGCCGGCTGGCCCCCGGAGCTGACCTAATACTCCTTCAGCTTGGCTTTGGTCTCGTCGACCTTGCGCATCTGGGCCTGGATCTCGGACTGCTTGCTCTCCTGGTTGCGGACGTTCTCCCGAATCTCCTGTTCCAGCTCGGCAATCTTTTTGCGGGCGTCCTCGATGTCGTCCTCGGCGTCTTTTTTGTCCTTCTGCAGGTCTTCGAGTTCCTTCTGGAGCTCATCAAGGCGGTCCTCCTGGTTCTCCACGTCCTGCTCGATCTGCTGCTTGCTCACGGCGAGGGCAAAGTTCATGAGCATCTTCTCGGCGGCCATGTAGGGGCCCTGGTCGAGGGAGGGGCTCACGTAGCCGCGGGGGGTGGCGATCCACACCACCAGTTCGCTGCCGTCACCGATCTCCTTGACGGTGCTGTACATATCCACTTTGGAGTCGCCGACGCCGGGAATGTCGAAGTTCAGGCTGGCCAGTTCGCCGCTCTTGTCGCGCTTGTTCTTCTTGGTCTTGACCTTATAGTTGTCCTTGAGCCACTCTTCCCAGAGATCTTCCACGTCGTCGCCTTCGGCACTGGGGAGTTCGAGGACGAGGGCCGACTGGCTGCCGCGGCTCATGGCCTGCGGGCGGGTGGTCACCTGGGCGGTGAGGGCGGAACCGGCCAGGAATAACAGGCTGACGAATAGGAGGGTAAAAATCTGATCTTTCATAAATGAGCGGGTTAACGTGTGTTTTAGGACGCACGGATGGCAACAAGGTCACGCCGGGGGCGGGAGCGCGGGTGCCGGGGTTCGTTGACAAAAGCGGGGGTTCAAGCATTGCAGTGCCGTGAAGGAAGCTCCACGGGCCCGGTCCGGAGGTGAGGGGCCGGGCAGGTGGTCCATTCTGAGCGTGATCTGCCTGGGCTCGGTGATGACCAGCCTGGACGGGTCGATCGTCAATATTGCCCTGCCGACCATTGCCATGCATTCGGACAGCCGCTCAATGGTAAGATACAATGGACCCTCATTGTTTACTTGGTGGTGCTTGCGGCCACGCTGCTGGCCTTCGGCCACCTCCTCATCTCCCAGCCCTCCTCCTCCGAGCGGGGCAAAGCCCTGGACATCAATGCCGTGGTGGCCTCAATGGGGGTCAGCAGCGGGCCGGTGCTGGGCGGCTACCTCACCCAGTACCTCAGCTGGCACTGGATCTTCTTCATCCACCTGCCCATCAGCATCATCGCTTTCCTCTGGACGCTGCGAACGCTACCCGACCACCGCAGCGGCCGCAGCCGCGAGGAGGCCTTCGACCTCTGGGGCTGCCTGCTGATCGCCCTCGGTCTCGGCGGGCTAACGCTGGGGCTTAGTTTCGGGTCCGACTGGGGGTGGGCGTCACCGGGGATCCTGCCCGCCCTGGGCATCGGAGTTCTGGCTGGGTACCGGATCTTCGATCCTGTCGACGGGCCGGCTGATCGGGCAGTCCGCCGGTCTGCAGTGAGCGACCCATTTCCTTCCTCATCCGTTTGCCTTAGTCTATGACCACTACCGAAATACTCTCCCAGCTCGTCACCTTCCCCGTCCTGGGCGGAGGAAGCAACCTGTCCGTGATCCGCTGGATCGAAGATTACCTCACGGAACTGGGAGTAGCGTACACCCTGGTCCCCAACGAAGCCGGCACCAAAGCCTGTCTCCACTGCCGCATCGGTCCGGCTACCGACGGCGGCATCATCCTCAGCGGCCACACCGACGTGGTACCCACCGTGGGCCAGCCCTGGGACACCGATCCGTTCAGGCTGGTACCGAAGGGCGACCGCCTATACGCCCGGGGCAGCTGTGATATGAAGGGATTCGTGGCCAGTTGCCTGGCGGCGGTCCCGCTCCTGCAGGATGCCGGGCTGCAGCGTCCCGTTTACTTCGCCTTCAGCTACGACGAAGAGATCGGCTGTCTGGCCGGCGACATCATCGCCGGGGCCATCCGCGATCACTATACGGAGCGGCCCGCCGGCGCCATCATCGGGGAACCGACGATGATGCAGCCCATGGTCGGGCAGAAGGGCATCATGGTGTACACCACCGTGGTAAAGGGTAGCCAGGGCCACAGCAGCCGCATCCGGGAGGAGGTGGATGCCGTGCACGAGGCGGCTCACCTGATCGTGTGGCTCGAAGAAAAGATGAAAGCCCTGATCGAGGCCGGCCACACCGACGACCGCTTCTCCCCCAACCACACCAGTATCCACGTCGGTAAGATCGCCGGAGGATCCGCCTTCAACATCATCGCCAACGAGTGTCGATTCGACTGGGACTACCGGAACATCCCCCTCGACCGGGCCGAAGAGATCTTCGCCGACTTCGAGCGCCACTGCCAGGAGCGGGTGGCCCTGCGGCGACAGGTCTTCGCGGACTTCTCCATCACCCACCTGCCGATGCACCCTCCGGTGCCCCCACTCGATACGGAGGAAGGCGCGGAGATCGTCTCCCTGGTCAAGCACCTGAGCGGGAACCCCACCACCGGTACCGTTTCCTACGCCGCCGAGGCCGGACAATTTTCCAAGGCCGGATTCCCCAGCGTGATCTGCGGTCCCGGCGACATCGCCCAGGCCCACCGGGCGAACGAATTCGTAGCCGTGGAGCAACTCGACCGCTGCGACCGGATGATCCGATCGCTGGCCGAAGCCCTCTCGTAGCGCCTCAGCCGTAGGCCGCCACGAAGGCTTCCCGCTGCCGGAGATAGTCCGGATGCACCTTGGCTTCGTCCCATCTGGCCTTGAAGATGCGGGCCGACTCCGCCTTCACCGGGTCTTCCTCTTGCCGGGGTAATTCCGCCCGGCCGTGGGCTCCGCTCTGCCCCTTCTTGTCGTCGGGCACGGGGCCGTCGTACTTCTTGCCGCCGCGGTGGTTCGCGTAGCGGCGGGCGCGGGTGAAGCCCATCTGCAGAAACTTACGCGCCATATCCGCCCCTACGAAGTCCTCCCGTTCGAGGTACTCCAGGAACATGGCAAACAGCTTCTCCGAAGACTCCCGCGCCACCTCCGGCGTCCGAAAAGTCCAGTGGGGCAGGAGTTCCGACTTGTACGGCTGTACCAACAGCACTCCCTGTTCGCCGCGGCCGATCGCGTACAGGGATGGGTCGGCCCGCAGGTCGAGCGCCGCATAATCCCGGGAATAGTCAAATTTTCGCATGGCCAGTTCACCCTTTCGGTTCCCTGGAACCGTAACAAAATATTTGCACCAATTTGTTGACTGATGCGTTATTGTGGTACTATGGACGGGCCAGGGCCCCGGAAGACAGCTTCCGCGCCGGCCGATCTAACCGACACGTGATGCACAAATTCCTTCTGCCCATTCTGATGCTCCTGGGCGCCGCGCTGCCGGCGCAGACCGACGGAACCATCTACCTCACCAACCCCTCCTTCGAGGATATGCCGCGCGTCGGCTCCGCTCCGAAGGGTTGGGCAGACTGCGGTTTCCCGGGGGAGTCGGCCGTGGATATTCAGCCTGATCCGATGCGCCTGTTCAAGGTAGATAAGCCCGCTCAGCATCAGTATACCTACCTGGGCATGGTGACCCGCGACAACGATACCTGGGAGCGGGTCAACCAGCGCATGAGCGAGCCCATGAAGGCCGGGCAGTGCTACGAATTCAGTATCCGCCTCGCCCGCTCCGAGCGCTACCTCTCGAAGAGCCGGGTCAGTAACACCGACGAAAATTACGATACCCCCATCCGCCTGCGCATCCGCGGTGGCTACGAAATCTGCGACGTGGGCGAAGTGATCGGCCAAAGCCCACTCATCACCAGTCGCAGCTGGCAGGAGTACCGCATCAAGCTCCAACCGCAGGAAGACTTCACCCACATTATGCTGGAGGCCTACTATAAGACCCCCATCTTTTTCCCCTACAACGGGAATATCCTGCTCGATAACATCCAGCCGATCACGCCGGTAGACTGCGACCAGGACCTCTGGTCCGAACCGGAAATAGTAGCCGAACAAGCCGAAGACCCCGTCGCGGCCCAGGATCCCGTATCCCGTGCTCCCACCCGCACGCCGCCCCCGGCCCGCGCCACTCCCGAGCCCGCCCAGCCCCAAGTCCGTCTCGGTAAGACCAGCGGCGAATTGAAGATCGGCCAGGTATTCTCGATCGAGAATATCAAGTTTCGTGCCAACAGCGCCGAGATCGAAGACGACAGCAAGGACGCGCTGGAGGAGATCGCCAGCTTCCTGCGCGGCAACGAGGACGTCGTGGTCGAGATCGGCGGCCACGCCAGCTACCAGGCCGGCACCCTATTCGCCAACAACATCAGCGAAGAGCGGGCCGTCGCGGTGATCAATTACCTGGACTCCCTCCACATCGACGGCACGCGCATGCTGCCGCGCGGCTACGGACGCAGCCGCCCCGTCTGCATCGAGGATACCCCCGCGTGCAACGAACGCAACCAGCGGGTGGAGGTAAAGATCCTCCGCATCCGCCCCAGCCGCTAGGTCTTCTCCCCCCAGCTGCCGCGGTCGAGGCTGCGGAAATTGATCGCTTCGGCCAGGTGGTAGGTTTCGATCCGCTCGCTCCCCTCCAGATCCGCTACCGTGCGGGCCACCTTCAGGATACGATCGTACGCCCGGGCGCTGAGCTGTAGCCGCTCCATGGCAGTCTTCAACAATTGGGTGCCGGCCGCGGAAAGCGCGCAGTGGTCGCGCACCATGCGGCCCGGCATCTGGGCATTACAGTATACCCCCTTATGGTCGGCAAAGCGGCGCTCCTGCACGGTGCGCGCAGCCTGCACCCGGACGGAAATTTCGGCGCTGCTCTCCTCCTGCTTCAAGTCCGGGCCGGTGAGCTTGTCCAGGGGTACCGGCGTGACCTCGACGTGGAGATCGATGCGATCCAGCAGCGGTCCGCTGATGCGGTTGAGGTAGCGCTTTACCATGCCGGGCGGACAACTGCATTCCTTTTCCGGGTGGTTGAAGTAGCCACAGGGACACGGATTCATGCTGGCGATCAGCATCACGCCCGCCGGGAATTCGACGGTGATGCGGGCCCGGCTGATCACGATCCGCCGCTCCTCGATGGGTTGCCGCATCACCTCCAGCGCGCTGCGCTTGAACTCCGGGAGCTCGTCCAGGAACAGCACCCCGTTGTGGGCGAGGCTGATCTCTCCCGGTGAGGGAAAGCTGCCGCCCCCGACCAGGGCTACGTCGCTGATGGTATGGTGGGGCGCGCGAAAGGGCCGGCGGGTGATGAGCGCCGCATCTTCGGGCAGGGTGCCGGCAACCGAGTGGATCTTGGTGGTCTCGAGGGCCTCCCGCAGGGTGATCGGGGGGAGGATGGTCGGCAGGCGCCTGGCCAGCATGGTCTTGCCAGCTCCGGGTGGACCGATCAGGATCACGTTGTGCCCCCCGGCGGCGGCGATGGTGAGGGCCCGCTTGATGTTCTCCTGTCCGCGTACGTCGGAAAAGTCCACGTCAAAGGAGAGGCGGTCCCGGAAGAACTCCTCCCGCGTATCCACGCGCACCGGATCGAGGGCGAGTTTACCCATCACGAAGTTTGCGGCCTCCCGCAGCGTACCCACGCCGTAGACGTCGATCCCGTCCACGATCGCGGCCTCCCGGGCGTTCTCGCGGGGCAAGAGCATCCCCCGGTACCCGAGTTGGCGGGCCTTGATCGCCATGGGCAGGGCACCCTTGATGGGCCGCAGTTCCCCGCCGAGGGAGAGCTCGCCCATCATGAGTAACTCACCGGCCGCCTCGTCACCGGACAGCTGCCCGGTGGCCCTCAGGTACGCCATGGCGATGGGCAGGTCGTAGGCCGCGCCCTCCTTGCGGACGTCGGCGGGGGCGAGATTGATGACGGTCCGGACCCGGACGTTGCGGAACCCACTGTTGCGGACCGCCGTTTCCACCCGGTAGCTACCCTCGCGGATGGCGTTGTCCGGAAGGCCGATGACGTTGTACCAGGGTTTGTTTTCGGGGACATTGCCCCCGGCGTTCACCTCTACGATGATCGATTGTGCGTCCACGCCGTGTACGGCGCTCGCGAAAGTCTTGACTAACATGGGCTGCGTTTGGCAGCACGCTTCACTGCCACAAGTATACCACCTTTTGTTTTTTACTCCAAAAACATACGAGCTTTTATTTTAATTTATCTTTGCCCGCATGTCCACCCCCCTCACGGAACGATTCATACAGCAGGCGGTCGCCGAGCGGCTTAATGCGGACCACTACCGGCGGCGGTCGGCTTACGTAAGCACGGAGGTGTATACCCGCCTGAAGCGGGCCGATGTACTGCTATCGTTCCGGCGCGCCCGTTCGCGGCCCTACGTGGTGGTGGTAGAGGCCAAGAGCCGCAATACCATCCACCAGCTGAAACTCAAGGCCCACCCGGGCCGCGCGCGCTGGACCGGCCGGTTGATCAGCCTGGGTCTTATCACGGGGCTCTCCGTCCTGCTGGGTTACCAGTGGTACTTCCGCACCCTGAATACGCTCGTCCTCCTGGTCCTCTTTCTGGGGGGTAGCCTGCTCGCCACCGCGGCGGTAACGGCGCTGCGGCTACGCTTTACCCGTGCCATCCCCGCCATCCGGCAGCTGGGACGGTACCCGGCGAACGAGAACTGGATCGCGGTGGGCGATGACACCTTTGTGCGCGAAGCGGATTACCTCACCCTCCGGCAGCAGTGCCGCAAGCACGGCGTCGGGCTGATCGTAGTGGACGGCCGCGGGCGCCTCTCCCTGCGCTTGCTCCCCCGCCCCCGGCACGTCTTCAACGATTACCTGGGCAGTTACGGGAAGCGGGAAGATATCCTGGCGCAGATCGACCGCCGGCCGGAGTACGGCCCCACGCCCGCGGAAAGGCGCCTCAACCGCCGGCGGTTCGGGGCCATCTTCCTGATGGTGGCCGGGGTGAGCATGCTCGTGCTGCTGGTCTACGAAGACCGGCACGGCAGCGTTATTCCCGATCCCTTCGCCGGCGGCTTCCGCAGTCCGCCCGGAACCTCCATCGGAGGGGCTACCGCCGATTTTTCCGCCCCGGCTTCTCCGGAGGCCCCGGCACCCGCGTCCTCCGCCGGCTGTCCGACCGTGGGGAGAAACGAGGTCGCTTATATCGTGGTGGATGCCCTGCTTACCCCCGCGGCGGCCCGACAGCGCCTGAACCGCTTGTCCGCCGCCGGTATGCGCGGGCACGAACTACTACCGGCTGCCTGCCTGCGCGATCCCCTGGGCAACGGACGGATGGTGGTGTACACCGGCCCCCGGTACGACAGTCCAGAGCGCGCACGGCAGGCCGGGGAGACGTACCGCAAGCTGTTGGAACGGCTTGGGATTCCCGTGCTCCACGCGGAAGCGATGCTGCTGGGGGCCCCGTCTGCCGGGGGCTGAAGCGGTACCGGGGGGCTGAAATTTCAATTCAGGTGCTCGCTACACGCTTTAATAAGCAATCCGGCCGGGACGGCACCGTTGTATAGGAGGATCCGCAATGTGGATGAACAACCTTTTGCCAGCGTGCGCTTTTTGGGGCGGCTTGCCTGGCGTTTGATTTCTCTCATGACGATACTTTACCCGACTGTTTTCCATTCGTAGCCCCCATTCCGGTGTCGCCCCCTGCGGGACGGCCACGGATTACCGTCTGCTTTCCGGTAGGTACGGATGCTCGGGTGAGGTTTCTAAACCTCCCAAAAATGTTCCGGCATTTCCTGTTTTCCCTTCTTCTGCTAGCCGGCTCGGCCCTGGGCGCCAACGACGTTGAGATCCGGGACCTGTCGGTGGTCAACGAATCCGGACAGCCCGGCTTCGCCACGCTGACCTTCACCGCGCACTGGGAGAATTCCTGGCGCATCGCTACCGGTCCCGCAAACTGGGACGCGGCCTGGATCTTCGCGAAATTCCGGACCTCCCCGACGGATGGCTGGCAACACGTCCGGCTCGCCGCGGCCACCGCCGTTCCCGCCGGATCGGTAGTGGAAGTGATGGACGGTACCGGCGCCATGATCTACGCGGCCGCTAAATTTACCGGCGACGTGGTCTACCCCGGCATCACCCTGCGCTGGGACCTGCGTGAGAACGGCCTCAGCAAACTCGGTGACGTAGAGGTGCGGGTATACGCCGTGGAGATGATCTACGTACCCGAGGGTGCCTTCTATGTCGGCTCGGCGGAGGGTGGCGACGAGGCGGACCGCTTCTACGCCGGCGGCTCCCGCAACAAGAATGCCTTCCGCATCGAGCATTCCGGCCCGATCCCCATCGGCGACCAGCGGGGCAAACTCTACTACGAGGACGTGACAGACCGCGGCTCGGTGATCAGCGGACCGATACCCGCCGAATTTCCCACGGGCTTTGACGCCTTCTATGCCATGAAGTACGAGCTGTCCCAGCAGCAGTACGTCGACTTCTTCAACACCCTCACCTTCCAGCAGCAACTGGTGCACGACGTCACCGACGACGTAGGAAAGAACACCGACGAGGACCGGCGGCGCAACTGCATTTCCTGGAACGAGCGCATCGGCGGCGACGCCCGCACGACCGCTCCCCACGTACCGGTCGGCTATGTCTCCACCTTCGACATGCTCGCCTACCTCGACTGGGCCGGACTGCGGCCGATGACGGAAACCGAATTCGAGAAGGCCTGTCGCGGCCCCCTCGATCCGCTGGCCCACGAATACGCCTGGGGGACCAGCGAGATCGTCAAGAAGGCCCTCGCCCCCTCCAACGTCAACCGCCAAGACGAAGCCATCCCCATGGCCGAGCTCGAGAACCCCCTGGCCGGGAATGCGGCCTACCAGCACAGCACCACCCATACCACCTCCGGCAAGGGCCCCTACCGCTGCGGGATCTTCTCGGCGGCCGTCCTACCCGCCACCATCACGGCATCCGTCAACATCAATTACGGCAACAACGGCAACGGCAACGGCAACGGGAATGGCTACCTCAACAGCCACAAAAACGGCAACGGAGCGTCGACCACCTCCTCCATACTCACCGAAGCCCAGCTCTACCGCATCGCCAGCGGGGCCGGCTACTACGGCCACATGGAGCTTTCGGGTAATCAATGGGAAGGCGTGATCAGCGTAACCCACGGTGACGGCCTCGCCTTCACCAACACCCACGGCGATGGCCGCCTAAATTCGGAGGGCAGCGCCGACGTACCCACCTGGCCCACCACGGTGGCCGGCATTGGGATCCGCGGCGGGCGGACCGACAACACGGAGAATTTTCTCTGCGTGGCCTACCGCTCCTACACCACGGTAATCTCCGCTACCGAGCGCTCGCGCTTCTACTGGCTGCAATTCCGGGGCGTACGCGGCCTCTAAGCACGCGTACCCAGCCCTTCACCCTCAAGACCTATACCCATGAATACTCGTACGCTTATCCTCTCGCTACTGGTCGCCGCCGCCGCGTCCGCGGACGCCCAGTACATGGGGGGTATCGGCAGTGGTGCCACGGTCACCGACTACTCCGCCTCCGCCCGGCTCCCCCTCACCCTGCTCTACTTTGACGGGCGGCCGGAGGACGGCACCGTGGTGCTGGATTGGGCCACGGTGAACGAGATCGATACCGATCACTTCGTGGTCGAACGGACGGTCGACGGCATGAAATTCACCCCCGTGGGCCAGCTGGCAGCCGCCGGTACCGCCACCCCCGGCCGGACGCTTTCGTACACCCTTACCGACGCCGATCCGATACTAGGCACCGCCATTTACCGCCTCAAATCGGTGGATCTGGACGGCACCGTATACTATTCCGACCTCGTGGAAATCGGTTTCGGCGAGGATGTACCGGCGCTCTCCTTCGACATTTCACCCAACCCCGGTACAGGCACCCTGATCGGGCTCGACCTGGGCAGCATCTCCGGTGACGAGAATATCTCCGTGGAGGTGATGGACCCCGCCGGCCGCCTGCTGGTATCCCGCCACTTCTTCGCCAGGCCCGGCGAACGGGTAGAACTGCGCCTGAACGACCGCCTCCCGGCTGGCTCCTACCTCCTGCGGCTGAGCCAGCCCACCGCCGGGTCACATACCGAACGACTGATCGTGGGCCAGTCCAGATAGCCCGGTTGCCCGACTAACCACTTTGAACTTATACTCCCCGGGGGAAGCGGCAACGCTTCCCCTTTTCCCGTTTCGGGGGGCGGGAGCGCGGGTGCCGGGGCCTTCCGGTAAATCAGGATAGTGTCAAAAGGTCAATAAGCAGGCAGGGGATTTCCCACGGGCCGGGCGTAGCCTTAACTTAACGTTCTTCCGGGGCGTTCCCCGACCTCGTAAGCGGGCAGGCGGCATGCGTCCGCGCCCCGCCGTAGCCCGTGCCTCTATGCGACATGTTAGCCCGTTTTTCAGCCTGTTCCTTTTTCTGTGTTTGCTCGCTTCGTGTACCGGAGAGCCCGATCCGCCCGGGGGTGGCGCACCGGCGGGCCCGCAGAAGGTGACGGTCATCACCGTCCCCGAGCGTACGGTCACCACCTATACCGATTATCCCGCCCGCCTCACCGGCATCGTGACCAGCGAGGTCCGGGCCAAGATCGCGGGTTACATCACCGAAGTGCTCGTCGACGATGGCGACCGCGTCCGCAAGGGACAGTTGCTGTTCCGGCTGGAAACCCAGACGCTCAACCAGGATGCCGCCGGGGCCCGCGCCAACGTCAATGCCGCACAGGTGGAGGTAGACAAGCTCAAGCCGCTGGTGGAGAAGAATATCATCAGCCAGGTCCAGCTTGAAACGGCCAACGCCCGGTTGCAGCAGGCCCAGAGTGGGCTCGACGCCATCGACGCCAACATCGGCTACGGCCGCATCACCAGTCCGATCGACGGCTACCTCGGGCGCATCGATCAACGCACCGGTTCCCTGGTGAGCCCCACCAGCGCCGAACCGCTTACTACCGTGTCCGACATCAGCCGGGTTTACGCCTACTTCTCGGTCAACGAGCGGCAGTACCTGACTTACATGCAGGAAACCGAGGGGGCCACCAAGGAGGAAAAACTCGCTAATCTGCCGAAGGTGCAGCTGGTCCTGAGCAATGGTACGATCTACGGCCAGGAGGGCACCATCGAAGCCGTGATCTCCCAGGCTAACGTCCAGACCGGATCGGTCCAGATCCGCGCCGTGTTCGAGAACCCCGCGCGACTGCTGAACGACGGCAATAGCGGCAGCGTCCGGGTACCGCGTACCTACGAATCCGCGGTAGTAATCCCGAAGACGGCCACCTTCGACCGGCAGGGCACCACCTACGCCTACCGGGTGGATAGCTCCGGCACGCTGGATGCCGCCCGCCTGACCATCCTTTCGGAAGTGGGGAACCTCTTCCTGATCGAGGACGGACTCAAAGCCGGCGACCGGATCGCCGCCAGCGGGCTCGGCCAGCTCACCGGAGGTGCCCGCGTCGAAGCGGTCCCCGTGCCCTTCGACAGCATCGCCAAGCCGGTCCCTACCGTATTCCGCTGATTTCCGGTCGTTTTCGCCTTAATACCCCGCCATGCTCCAAATATTCATCGACCGCCCGGTACTGTCTACGGTAATTTCCATCATCATCCTGATCCTTGGGTTGCTGGGGCTCTCCCAACTGCCGATCACCCAGTACCCCGACATCGCGCCGCCCACCATCTCGGTAAGCGCTACCTACCCCGGCGCCAACGCCGAGACCATCCTGGAGAGCGTTATCATCCCGATCGAGGAGCAGATCAACGGCGTGGAAGGCATGACCTACCTCACCTCAACGGCCACCAACAGCGGT
>JBGTHX010000290.1:0-3286 GCA_041746055.1 Lewinella sp.
GCATCCTGCGCAAGATGGCCCTGCAGCGCATCAAGCGGGATGATGCCAAGCTGAGCCAAAAAAAGCGCCGCTTCCGGGCCTCGATGAGTACCGATTACCTGCAGCGCCTACTCGAGGTCTGATTTGATGCGTTTGCCCTAATTTTAGGGATCGTCAATCTCATAAGCTTGCAGCAAACAACTAAACCAACGCGTTGTCTTTCGCCAATTATGGATCAGCTCTTTGTATCGGTGATGTCGTCCTTCGCGTCCACCAGTTCGTTGAACGTCCTCACGATGTCCGATGCGAAAGCCGCGAGGAACGGTTCGGCAATCCTGGCGAGGGGGGGCAACACCGGAACGTACTGCTGCCCGCACACGTGCCCTTGCTGGCTTCTTCCACGCCGAACTGGACCTGCTCACGGTGGTACTTGTCTGGGTCGTCGAAGTCGTCCTCCAGGAGCGTGTCCCCGATCGCCACGCGTTTAGGGCAAGCTGCGGTGGAAGTAGATATTGTCAGCCCTGGAATCTCCCGCGTTCACATCGCCAAAAGGGCTGTCGTGGTCATAAGGCATGGGGGTAACTATATGAATGGGTTTTTGATCGATCCTTCTAAGGTACCCGGTTCCGCCCCCGCCGCGCTAGTAAAAACCCGCCAACTTTCGACTTATACCCCTACCCGACTGAGGTACTGCTCCTTGCTTAGCGGGGTATCGTGAATAAAGTCGGATGGACTGCCCCCGGCATAGCGATTGAAGTCCTTGACCAGGTGCATCTGGTCGAAGTAGCCACATTCAGCGGCGATTGTCGTCCAATTCAGGTCGGGACAACTCAGCCGCATGGTCAGGGCCAGGTTGAACCGCTCCACGCAGGAATACAGCTTGGGAGAGATACCCGCCTGCTCGAGGAACTTCCGCTCGAAATTTCGGACGCTCATGGAGGCCTCACTGGCCATCCGGTCCACGTTGACGCTGCCCCGCTGGCGCAACAGCCAGGAGGGAATGGCGCAGATGCGGTCGTGGCCGGTGCGCAGTCCGCCCCGGTTGAGGTAGCCCAGCAGGAAAGCGTTTGCCAGGTTACCCTTGGCGGGAAGGCCGTCCGCTGCGCTCAACTGCTCGAACAGGCGGTCGACGGGAGCACCCAGTACCTCCCGTGCGCCGTGGATTTTGTTCGTCATGTCAACCGAAGGGATGTGAAACAGCCGGAAAAAGCCCCCGGCCCGGAAAATGATCTCGAATAAAGCGTAGCGGCCTTGGAAGACCATTTTCCCGTTGTAACGGGTGCCCGGCCCTACGATGTCAACGTGGCTCCCGCTGGCAATCACCCGATGGGTGACGGGATCCAGAAGGTGGAGAGGCAGGGCGGCAAAGAAGAAGTGCATGGAAAGCTCGTGGCAGGCATGCCACGGTCGCACGAGGTCCGTCTCCAGGGTATCGAACTCGCGCCAGGAATAACAACGCACGATATGCGCCAGCGCAGGCGCCGGCCGGATTTCCGCGGTAGTGATCATGAATTGCCCGCTTGCCTTTCCTAAGGTACGCTCCGGACAGCTGCAGTACGCGGCCATTTCACACTCCGATGATTGCGCGGGAAGTGATGGTGCCGGAATGTGCAGGGAACCAGTAACCGCTCGCTCTGGAGACGCACACTCTGTTGGAGATGATGGGGCTCAACCAGGTAGATCAGCCAGATCAGTCTAGTTATAGGTGGTCGCTCTTTTTTGGGGGGGGGAGGAATTAGGAATTCTACACCGAGCATCAGTTGCTATTTGACCCCTCCTACAAATATTGTAATATTGGAATTCACTCTTTTGGTCAAGTTAACAGTCTACGACTCTGTTCCCGGGCCCTCACCCTAATGTCCTACCAATGGCGTGGAAGACGTCCGTATTGATTGCAACGGTATTATTCAGCTTTTTCTCCTGCAAAGTGCAGCCGGAAAAGGACCAAGTTCGCAAGGAGGTCGCGGATCGGCTGGTTTTCGTCCACTTCACCATTGACTCGACGCGGCAGAAGTGGGGGGACTGGGACGAGCCCGACTGGCTGCGATACTTCGGTCAGGATGCCGGCGATCTGGACGGTGACGGCGACCTGGATATCCTAGCGGGCAGGTACCTGTACTTCAACCCGGGCGGCGACCTGAGCGAATCGTGGCGGCGGATCTCCCTGGATGACAACGTGGACGGCATCTTCATCACCGACGTGGACGGCGACGCCCGCGCCGACGTGATCGCCATGGCCCTGCCCGACCTGTACTGGTACGAAGCCGGGGACCGGGAAGCCAGCTACTGGACCCGGACCGCCATCGCCAGCGTGCCGGCAACGTCCCACGTCAATTCTCAGGGCTTCGAGCGGGCACAGATCATCCCCGGCGGGCCGGAGGAATTACTGATCGCGGGCGATGGCGACATCTACCTGATCCAGATTCCCGAGCGTCCGGATGCAATGCCCTGGAAGACCACGCTGATCGCCGCCAACACCAGCGATGAGGGTATCGGGGTCGGTGACCTCGACGGCGACGGCGATCTCGACCTGGCAGCCGGCCGACGGCCGGAAGGAGAGGGAGAACCCACCATTCTGGTACGCTATCTCAACCCAGGCGACGGGACCGCACCGTGGCCGTCCACCGTAACGGGTAACAGCCGGCATCCGATCGACCGGGTGGAGATCGCCGATCTGAACGGCGACGGACGCGCTGACATCGTGGCCACCGAAGAGCGCTATCCCGGTGAGGAACCCGACGGGACCCTGTGGTGGTTCGAGCAACCGGTGACCGGCGAGGAGTGGGCCGCCCACGCGGTCGTCACCCAATACTCGATGAACAACCTGGATATCGCGGATATCGACGGCGATGGTGACATGGACCTGCTGACCAACGAGCACAAAGGCCCCCGACTCGAACTACAGTGGTGGCTTAACGACGGCCGGGGTAACTTCACTAAGCGCGTGATCGGGACCGGCCATGAGAACCACCTCGGCACCCAACTCGCGGACCTGGACAACGACGGGGACCTTGACATCTTCGGCGGCGCCTGGGACAATTACCGGTTTTTCCACCTCTGGCGCAACGACCGACAGCGGGGCGACGACCCCACGGGGGCCAGTTTTCGGGAGTTTATGTGGTCACCGCGCGCCGGGGGCCTGAATGAAGAATTTCTGCGGGTCGGGGGGAAACTGGACTACCGCACGACCGGAGCGCCCGGAGCCATCCCACTGACCGGAGAGCTACTGCTGCGGGAAGTGAGTCGCGCTACGGTGATCGTCGAGCGCGTGCAGAGCCACGAAGACACCAAGAACCTGCAAATCCGC